>DAOWFV010000048.1 GCA_030637805.1 Acidobacteriota bacterium
GCTGGCGGGTTCGCTCCTGGTGCTGGCCCTGATGCTGCGTTCCATCCGCGCCATGGTGGTGACCGCGCTGAGCGCCCTGCTCTCGGTGGTGCTCACCCTGGGTGTGGCCGCCGTCGCCGGGGTCGACCTCAACATGGTCACAACGGCCCTGCCACCGCTCTTGTGGGTGCTCGCGCTGTCGAACAGCATCCACATCATGCGCCGGTACCAGGATCTGCGGATCGACAGGGATCTCGGGGCGGCCTTGCGAGGGGCGCTGAGCGAGACCACCAGGGCATGCACCCTGGCAGCGGTGACCACCGCCGCCGGTTTTGCCTCGCTGGCGGTCGCTGGCATGGCGCCGATTCGTGAGCTCGGCCTGCTCGCCGCGGTCGGCATTCTGCTGTCGCTGGTCGTCAATCTCACCGTGGGTCCGATGTTCATCGAGCTGCTCCGGGTGCCGCCGTTCCGCCGCCACCTGCGGGCAACTGGAATTAGCTGGACGTGGGGGTGGAGGACGCGGCCGCGATTGGTGCTCGCGATCTCCGCTGTGTTGGTGATCCTGGCCCTTGCCGTCATCCCCTCGATTCGCGTCGAGTCCGACCCGGTGGAGTTTCTGCCGGAAGACCACCCGACCACCCGCGCCTACCGGTCCCTCGATGGTCGGCTGGGTGGTTTCTACACCCTCGAACTGGTGCTGCACGCCCCGGACGCGTGGTACGCACCGGGAGTCTGGCCGACCCTCGAGGCCGTGAGCGGGGAGATCGCGGCCTCACAGATCGTGTCCCGCGTGGTTTCGCCGGTGGATCTGCTGTCCAAGCTCAACCATTGGGAGAACGATTTCGATCCCTCTGCCTACCATCCGCCGTCGACCCGGGCGGCCGCCGAAGATCTGCTCGCCGCTCTGGGGGACGGAGAGAACTCAGTGCTCCGAGAGCTGGTGCTCGATGACGACCGTACCGTGAGACTCTCGGCCATGGTCAACGAGATGGAGGAGCTCCGCTTTCTGGCGCTGGTGGACGAGGCGCGTCAGATAGTGGACGAGCTGCCGTCCGGGTGGGACGGCCATGTGACGGGCCAGGTCCTACAGCTGGTGGTGGCCCAACAGATGTTGGTGGCGACCCAGCTCCAGAGCCTCGGCCTCGCGCTACTCCTGGTCTTCGGCATCATCGCTCTCGGCCTGCGATCGTGGCGGCTTACTGCCACGGCCATAGTCCCCAACCTGGTTCCGATCCTGGTAGCGTTTTCGCTCATGGCAGTGCTGAGGCTCCCGCTCGACGCGGCAACGGTGATGGTGGCGAGCATCGCCCTCGGCATCGCGGTGGACAACACCGTGCACGTGCTCGAGAACGTCCGCCGCAGACAAGCGAGGGGGCTGCCCGCCACGGAGGCAACCGAGCAGACTCTTCGCGACATCGGGCCGGCGATGGCCGCGACCACCGCCACCGCCTGCGCCGGCTTCCTGGCACTGTGCACCTCGGACTTCGTCCCCATCCGTGCCTTCGGTATTCTGGCGGCGGCGGCCATGGTGGCGGCGTTTGCGGCGGACGCGCTCCTTCTGCCGGCAATTCTCGTGGTGCGGGGAGAGCGAGCATGAAAGACCTGGTTTTTCGCCGACTCATGGTCCTGGCCTGCGTGCTAGGAATCTCCGGCGGGTCGGCGGCGGCAGACCGGGACGGTGGGCTCGCAAACGACCTTGAGGCGGCGGTGCGCTCGTGGGATGTGGAGGCGGTGACCGTCGTGCTGTCCAAGCTGCGATCGGCGCCGGCCGGCGGCGGCACACCCTCGAGGGTCGAACTCAGGGTTCGCGCGGGCCTCGCGTTGGCCGGGCTCTTGCGCGTCGAGTTCGAGGACACATCGAAGGGCGAACGATCCGCGCGCCAGCTGATCGGCCAACGCATCGACGTTGCGGCGGGCGAGGCGCTGCGACTTCTCGCAGATTTGCCGGAGTCTTCGGAGAGGTACCGGATCGAGGCGGACCTGCTCGCGACCATGATCCGCTCCGACTTCCGGGCCAAGAAGTACCGCAAGGATTTGGAGGCGGCCGTTACCCGCGCCCTCGAGCTGGACGAGAACAACGCCCTGGCCTGGGTGACCGCGGCGAAGCCGTTTCTGTTCGCCGGTCCGAAGCACGGCGGTGATCTCGACGAGGCCGTGCGGCTCCTCGGCCGCGCGCTGGAGCTGGCGCCCGGGCTCGAGAGCGCCCTGCTGCTGCGGGCCCATGCTTACAACGAGCTGGGCGAGACGGAGCTGGCGGTTGCCGACTGGTCCGTCGCCCTCGACAAGAACCCCGCGTGCGCGCCGGCAAGGAAGGCATTGGGCCGGAGTAGATAGAAAACGGCCCCGCCGAATGGCGGGGCCGGAAAAACGGGAGTAAGAGGATCTTCTAACGTCGGCCGCCACCGCCACCGCCGCCGCCGCCACCACTACCACCGCCACCACCGCCGCCGCCCCGGCTGGAGCCGGAGGATCCACGGCTGCCTCCCGTGCCGGTGCAGGTGCCCGACCCGGTGCCGCTGAGATCCCGCGCGCGGGTGCGAGTGCCGTCCCCGGAACCCTTGCCGGCGGACGAGCCTTTCGATTGGCCCTTGGAACTGTCTTTGCCACTCTTGGCGGCAGTGCCCTTGGAGGAGGCTTTGCCCTTGTCGCTGCCGGCGCCGTACTGTCCGGGTGATCCGTTGCCGGTGCCGTCGGCCGGGCCGACGCCCTGGTTGCCGGTGCCGTCACCGGGGCCGAGCTTGCGGGTGTTTCCGGAACCCTTTTGCCCGGCACTCTCGCCGCTCTTGGCTGCACCCTGATCTCCACCGGCGCCGAACTGGCCGGGCGACCCGTTGCCGGTGCCGTCGCCGGGCTTGACGCCCTGGTTGCCGGTGCCGTCGCCTGGACCGAGCTGACGGGTGTTGGTGGCACCCTTTTGCTCCGCCGCACCCTGCTGCTGGCCGTTCTTCGCCTGAGTCTGGGTTTTGGCGGCGGTCTGCTCTTCAGTCTGCTCCTGAGCCGCCACGACTCCGGCCGATGCGAGGAGTAACGCCCCCCCGCCGATGATCGTCATGAAGGTCTTTCCGTATCTGCTCATGATGTTCTCCTTTCTATGAGCGAGTTGTTCGGTGCCGGGTGTCTCTCTCCGGTCGGCTTCAGGTATTGCACCTTTCATGCCAGATTTCGGAGATCCTGCGAATTTCTAAGAAATACTAGTAACCATTCTGGATTCTGTGGGTGGCGGGGCTCGTTGAACGTGTGCAGTAGGAGAAGGTGCGGGTCGAATTGCCCCGGCGCCGTGTCGGTTGGCCTCGCGGCGCTCATCGGATCGCCGGTTGTTTTTGACCTGAGAGCCATGCAGCATCTGCAGGCGCCTGCAGGACCTGCAGGCGCGACAGGCCGCGCTGTACTTGGGAGCCCCCGCTGGTGATGAGCCGAGGTACGCAACTTGTGGTATGACCCCCGATCACACATACTCACTCGGATAACGCTCTCGGCGGTGCATTTTTCCGCTTGAGCAATCATCATGGGAGACTTTCAGTGAAAGGTAATCTCAGAAATATCGTCGGTTATGTGGTGATGGCTCTCGGCCCCTGTTGGGCAACCGCGGCGGACGACCAGGCGACGGCGGCCGAACGGTTGCTGGCGACACAGGCTGCCGCGTTGACCGGGTCCGCAGAACTACGTTCCCGGCTGGAGGACCTGCGGGTCGAAGAGGCGCTCGCACGCGCGTCGGGGGCACCGGGCTCACCCTTCCTCGAGCTGCAGACCGAGGGTCGGAGCTCGTCTCTCGACAGGCGTCCCAACGCCCAGGACACGGTCCGCGTCGGCGCGCCCTTCAACCTGCCCGGTCAAACCGGTTCGGTTCGGCGCCATACCGAGGCAACGGCCGGTCGGGTGTCCGCCCGACGTTGGGCGGAGGAGCTGGTCGCGGTGGCGGAGGCGAGCCGGCGCTGGCTGGACCTCGCTTCAGTGGCCGAGCGCAGCGCTGTGCTTCGTGAACGGGTCGCTCGTCTCGAGGAGGCCCTCGCCCTGCAGGAAGCGAAGTTCCAGCTCGGCGAGGTGGCGGGCACCGAGGTCAGGCAGGTCGACCTCGAGCACGTACGGGAAAGCTCGCGGCTGGCCTCTCTCGATGCCGAGTTGCAGGCACGCACCCAGCGCCTGTGGGAGCTGTGCCGGGATGGCTGCGAGGGCTCTGCGGCCGGCGACCTCGCCGCGCTCATCTTGGTGACCCAGACGCCCGGGGCCGAGAAGATTGCAAACGCCTCCGTGGAGTCCGGACCGATTTTCGTCAGCGCATATCTCGACGCAGAGGCGATTCGTGCGCGGTCCGATCTGGAAACTTCCACCGCCTGGGGCCGGCCGGTGATCATAGCCGAGTGGGAGCACTTTCCCTCGTTCGGCGAACTGCAGGGATATAACGCCTGGGGCCTCAGCCTGGCGGTTCCGCTCCCGCTGGGCCGCGAGGGTCGCCAACGCAAGGTGGCCGCCGGTGCGGAGGCAGCAGCCGCCGTCGCGCGCACCGAAGCAACCAGGGTGGAGCTCGAAAGCCGAATGCGCGCGGCCTACGCCGCCGCCGTCCAGGCGCAATCACGGCTGCGGGTCCTGGAACCGGTGATCGATGAGCTCCCAGAGACCGAGCACTCGCTCAGAGAGCAGTTCCGTCTGGGTTCCATTTCGTACCTGGTGTACATCGACGGGCTTTCGCGTCTCGATGATGTCCGCATGGAGTGTGTGGGTGCGCGCGCGGAGCTGCTGATGGCGCGCCTCGAGCTTGCGGTGCTCCTCGGCGACACCGGGCTCTTTCCGCTGGCGGTGTTGACCGTCGAGGAGGATTCGTGATGAAGACTGTGATGACGACCGTCTTGCTCATGGCCGCGCAGCTCGGAGGCGCCGCGGAGGTGGTGCGGTTGGACGCCGACCAGCAGGCCCGCGCCGGTATCGAGGTGCGCGCCGTGGTGGAGGAGGAGTTCGGGGATCTTATGCGGGTTGTGGGCCAGGTGGTTCGGTCACCGGGTTCGACCCTCACGCTGAAGACCGTGGTCGGCGGCAGGGTGGAGGCCCTGGGGACCGCGCCCGGCGAAAGGGTGGTGCGAGGACAGGTCCTGGTCCTTCTCCACTCGCACGAAGTCCTGGCCATGCAGGGCGCCCTGCTGCGGTCGAGCGAGCAGTCGAAGCTGGCTGAGAAACGTGTCGAGGCGGGACGAGAGCTCTTCGCGATTGACGGCATCAGCCGCCTCGACCTCGAGCTGCGCGAGCAGGAGGCCTTCGCCGCCCGGCTCGACTACACCACCGCCCGTGAGGAGCTGCTGGACCACGGTTTGCCGGAGGCCGATCTCGATCGTGCGCTCGCTACAAGGACTCCCGAAGCGCACCTTCCCGTCACCTCTCCTGCAGACGGCGTGGTCCTCGAGCTCCTGGTCCAGGAGCACGAGTGGGTTCAGGAGTTTGCGCCTTTGGTCGTTGTGGGCGATCCGAAGAGGGTCGAGCTCGAGCTCCAGCTGGCGCCCAACCAGGCGGCTTCGGTGGCTGCCGGCGACACCGTTGAGTTCGCTCCCGTAGGACGATCCGGCGTCTTGGGGAGAGCGACGGTGATCACCCGGGTGCCCCAGGTCGACCCGGAGTCGCGGACGATTCGCATCCGTGCCCGGATCGACAGCGAGCACCCATCATGTTTCCCTGGCGCTTTCGTGCAGGGGACCCTGGGTCACGGTGTGGCGCGGCGCTCGCCCGCGGTTCCTGTGTCCGCAGTGATCAACCTGGGCGGCCGAGACGTCGTCTTCGTGCGCGTCGGAGCCGACCAATTCGCCGTACGTGCGGTGACGACCGGAATCCACATCGATGACCGTTATGAGGTTGTCGACGGTCTCGACGTGGGCGAGGAAGTGGTTGTCTCGGGGGTTTTTCTGGTCAAGTCCGCCCTGGTGAAGGGTGACGAAGGGGAGCAGTGAGATGAGGCGACTGGTAGAGATCTCCCTCGCCCACCGCCTGGTGGTGATCCTGATCACGATCCTCATGGTCGGTGCGGGCTGGATCGCCTTCCGCCGGCTGCCGATCGACGCTTTCCCGGACGTCACCAACATCCAGGTCACGGTGATTTCCCAGGCGTCCACCTTGTCGCCGCTGGAGGTGGAGCAGCTCGTGACCTATCCCATCGAGCAGGCGTGCGCCGGCTTGCCCTTCTCGACAGAGGTGCGTTCGCTGTCCAAGTTCGGGCTCTCGATGGTGACGGTCGTCTTCGAGGACGGAACGGACATCTATTTCGCCCGGCAGTTGGTGATGGAGCGCATCATCACGGTCCAGGGTGAGCTGCCCGATGGGGCGACCAGCACGCTGGGGCCGATCTCCACCGGCCTCGGAGAGGTCTACCAGTACACCCTGGAAAGTCCGGAGCGAGATCTCATGGAGCTTCGTTCGCTGCAGGACTGGGTACTGCGCCCCATCCTGCGGACGGTGCCGGGGGTTGCCGGCGTCGACTCCTTTGGTGGCTATGTGCGCCAGTACCACGTGGTGGCGGACCCGGTCGCGCTGCGGCGTTACGGTCTCGCTCTGGAGGAGCTTGCCGCGGCGGTCGCCGCCAACAACGGGGTTGCGGGGGGTGCCTTCGTCGAGCGTGGCGGCGAGCAGTTCGTGGTTCGCGGAGACGGCTGGGTGCGCAACCAGGAGGACCTCGAGAACACCGTCGTCGCGTACCGCAACAAGGTGCCGGTTCTCCTCCGACAGGTCGCAGAGGTGGAGCTGGCACCCGAGATCCGCCAGGGCGCCATCAGCCGGGACGCGCGCGGTGAGACGGTGGCGGGGATCGTGCTCATGCTGCGGGGCGGGTCCGGTCGGGACGTGGTCGCCGGAGTCAAGGAGAAGCTCGAGCTGGCGCGTCAGTCGCTGCCGGAGGACGTGGAGATCGTGCCGTTTTATGACCGCAACGAGCTTGTCGTGACCGCGCTCGGCACGGTGCGCGGCGCTCTCCTGCAGGGCGCGGTGCTGGTGATTCTCGTCCTCCTCTTTTTCATGGGCCATGTCCGCTCGGCGGTTCTGGTGGCGGTGCAGCTTCCGCTCGCCGCTCTCGCGACCTTCCTGGTGATGCATGTCTTGGGGATGTCGCTCAACCTGATGACCCTCTCGGGTATGGCGATCGCCATCGGCATGCTTGGCGACGGTGCCATCGTGCTGGTGGAGAACGCCGTCCGGCTCCTCGGGCGGGAGGATAGTTCCCAGCGGGATCGGCGGGACCTCATGCGCCAGGCGGCGTTCGAGGTGCTGCGCCCGGTGAGTTTCGGTGTGGCGGTGATCATCGTCGTCTTCCTGCCCATCGCGTCGCTGCAGGGAATGGCGGGGAAGATGTTCGCTCCCCTGGCCTACACGATCGGCATCGCCCTCGGCTGTGCCCTGATCCTGACGATGACTCTGATCCCGACCCTCGGGTCGCTCTTCCTGCGGGTAGCGCCGGTCTTCGGTGGTGGCCGTATCCCGCACCCGGCCGATATCGTGCGTCGGATGTACCGTCCGCATCTGAGCTGGGCTTTGAATCACTTCTGGGTCGTGGTTGGGGCGGCCCTGGTACTGCTGGTGGCGGCCGCGGCGTTGGTGCCCACCCTGGGCACCGAGTTCCTGCCGTCAATGGACGAGGGTTCGATCGTGGTGCAACCCTTCCAGATCCCGTCGGTTTCTCTCGAGCAGGCCCTGAAGACCGTTCGCCTGATCGAGGGCGCCATCATGGAGCTTCCGGAGGTCCGCCACGTGGTCAGTCGCACCGGGCGTTCCGACATCTCGTCCGACCCGATGGGAGTGGGGGAGAGCGATACCTACGTGGTGTTGGCGCCGCGCTCCGAGTGGACCACTGCAAAGAGCAAGGAGGGGCTGGTTGAAGCCATCCGCGAGAAGCTGTCGACTATCCCCGGTGTGGACTTCGGCTACACCCAACCGATTCAGATGCGGGTCGACGAGCTGCTCTCGGGCGTCAAGTCGCAGATCGCGGTCAAGATTTTTGGGGACGACCTGGGGAAGCTGGCGGCGCTTGGCGAGCAGGCGGCGAAAATCTTGGAAGAGGTCTCGGGAGCCGCCGACGTCAAGGTGGAGGCGGTCGAAGGTCTGGGTTACCTGCAGATCGTGATGGACCGGCGGCGCCTCGCCAGGATGGGTATCAGCGTCGCCCAGGTGCGGTCCCTGATCGAAACCGCGATCGGCGGTCGGGTGGTGACCACCGTGCCCGAGGGGGATCGGCGTACGGATGTGGTGGTTCGGCTGCCCCGGGAGTTCACCGCGAACGTCGACAATCTCCGGGAGCTGCCCCTGAGCAGCCCCACCGGCGAGCGGGTCCTGTTGCGCGAGGTGACGACCATCCAGATCGACGAGGGACCGGCCCAGATCTCGCGCGAGAACGGCAAGCGAAGGGTGGTGGTGGAGCTCAACGTCATCGGCCGTGACATCGGCAGCTTCGTGGAAGAAGCACGCCGTCGACTGGCCGAGGAGGTGGAGCTACCGACCGGCTATTTCGTCACCTGGGGCGGGCAGTTCGAGCAGCAGCAGCGGGCGATGGCCCGCCTGCGTCTCATGGTCCCGATCGTGCTGGTCCTGATTTTCATCCTGCTCTACCTCAACTTCCACGCCACGCGCCCGGTCTTCCTGATCCTGGTGAATATCCCCCTCGCGCTGGTCGGTGGGATCTTCGGCCTCAAGCTCTTCGGTCTCTATCTCTCGGTGTCGGCATCGGTCGGGTTCATCGCTCTCTTCGGCATCGCCGTCCTCAACGGGCTGGTGATGGTGGAGTTCTTCCGCAACCTGGAGGCCGACGGTGTGCCCCGGCGTGAGGCCGTGCTTCAGGGCGCCGAGCTGCGCCTTCGCCCGGTGCTGATGACCGCCGCCACGACCGCTCTCGGTCTCTTGCCCATGGTCTGGGCCAGCGGTGTCGGCTCGGAGGTACAACGGCCGCTGGCTGTGGTCGTGGTCTTCGGCGTCGTCACCTCGACCCTGCTCACCCTGATGGTGCTGCCGGCGCTCTACCTACGATTCGGTGGAGCCGTGCCGGTGGCGACCGGCGAGTGAGGAGGGAGCAAAGCAAGGCCGGCTGCTGGGCAGCCGGCCGGGTTCGATCGTGATCCTCAGGCTAAAAGCCTGATCAGGCTCCGCCGCCTTGCGGGCCGTCGCCGGTGCAGATGCCGGTTCCACCGCCGGCGCCCGAGCCTCCGCGGTAGCCCTGGCCCCCTCCACGGTTGCCCTGGCCCTGGCCGCCGCGGCCCTGGCCGCCGCGGCCGCCGGCGCCACAGGCTTCGTGGGCTTCGCCGTCGGCGCCGTAGACAACCCTGCGCTCCATCTCGGTGGCGAGGATGGCATCAAAGGTCTCCTGGTCGAGAAACTGCGGCTCGTAGGTCCCGTCCTGGGCGGTGAGGGCCCGCATGAAGGCCCGCAGGTGGTTGCGCGAGCCCTTGGAAAGGTTGTTGCCGACCAGCTTGACGTGGTCGTTAGCCGCTACCGCAAGCATCTTCTCGAGATCCATGAGGTCGAGGTCCTCGATGGTGGCGCCGACTACCAGGGCACCCAGCAGAGAGCCGTTGCCCTGCTCGGTCAGATCGGTGAAAAGCTGGGCGAGGGCGGGGTTGGTGAAGGCGCCCACCGTGTCATCGACAACCGGGTCGGTGATCCCGTAGAGGTCGATCACCCTCTTCAGGCTGTCCATGTGACGCTGCTCGGCGCCGGCGATGTTGCCGAAGATCGGCAGCTGCCATTTATCGGCGAGGGTCAGATAGACGTCCCGGGCGAGCTTCTCTTCCTCGCGCATGTAGACCATATGGGTCTCCTCCTCGGCGGTCAGGTAGGTGACCTCGATCTGGTCGAAGAGCGTGCCGACGCCTCCGGTGCAGGTGCCACCGCCCGCTCGGACCTGACCGGACGCCCGCCGTTGCTGGGCAACGCCCGGCGACGCAAGCGCGAGGGAAAGGATAACAGCGGCGGTGACCGCGAGTAGGTTGAAAGAATTCCGTGACTTCATGAGAGCCTCCTTTGTTCTGGGCGGGTGATCCCGCCTCACTCGCCGGTATCGCAAGGCCCGTGCCAGGTTTTTGGAATATCTCCAAACATTGGGAATAAAAAGTGTTACGTGATACAGGCAAGTCTGAGGCGGCGGGCCACTGCAGATGAGCGCTGCAGGATTTGCAGGCGACTGCAAAGGACGCAGGAGGAATTAGGAATTCGGAATTAGGAATTCGGAATTCGGAATTATCGGCGCGGGGAGGCGAGGGAGGATATTGGGACGTGTTTCCCGCGATTGGGCGCGACCGCAGAGCTGTCATCCTGAGCGGAGGCGTCACGCAAAGGCGCGGACCCGAATACCTGTCATCCTGAGCGGAGCGCCCCGGGCGCGGAGTCGAAGGATCCCCTGAATCTACGGAGAGTGCTGCAATGAAGCCTATCTCTTACTTCAGGGGATCTTTCGACTCGCTCGCTGCGCTCGCTCGCTCAAGATGACAGCTTGCGCTGTCACTTCAGGGCTCTCTCGGGGAGCGCGACGACAGAAAGTCGCGTCGAAGTCAGTAGCGCCCCACCGGAACCCCAATAACACGCAGATCGGAGGTGCCTGGCATCCTCTCGGGGCGCGCGATGAGAGAAGGTCGCCTGGCGCTGATTTGTCAGCCGGCGACTGTTCGAAATGTGTTATCCTCCAATCGTCTCAGCGCATTGCCGCCGCCTCGGGCCGTTGCTGCCGATGGCCAGCCCACCCGCATCTTCGGGGTCCCGACTCCCGGGTGTGGCTTGAGCAAGCCGGCGGGTAATTGGTGCCGACAGCACGCTAGGCGGTGTGTCAGAAAGCCGCTGGTCCAGGCCCGGGTGGGTTTGTCTGCCGCTTCAGGGGGGGCACGCCGGCGCAGCCTGACTCCCTCGGCACAGAGCATCGCTTAGGCGGTCGCCCAGATTGAGAGAGCTACCGTGGAAAGCAAACTTGACATGTTCAAGCTGGTGGGGTTCTTCGAAGAGAGGGAGGTGATTATTCGCCACCTCCATGATTTCTTCGCGGTGACAAATGAGGGCGAGATTCAAGCCTGCATCATGTTCGGCACGCTGCTGGGAAAATTGCGGCACGACGATTTCATCCCGTGGGACGACGACGTGGACATCGTTGTCTTCGATTTCGATGCATTCCTGCAACGCTGCGTTCCGGAGCTCGAACAGAAGGGATACATCGTCGAGCCCGACATCAGGGACGGCAAGAGAATGGGATGCAGGATATTTCATGAGAACAACAGGAAGATCCCAAGTAGACCCGCCCTGCGTTTCCCCTGGATCGGGATCTGGGAGCATGAAGTGGACGACGAAGGGTTGATCGTCCTCCCCCCGGAGGAGATACGATACGAGCCGGCGGATTTCTTGCCGCTCGGGCGGGCGAATTTCTTGGGAACGTCGGTTGGAATTCCGCAGAACCCGGTGAACATCCTCAACACCTATTTCGGCTCGGACGACTGGATGGACTGCTGTGTGCTGCCACAGCAAGATCATCGAAACGGCGGTGTGTTGACCAACTTTCCCCAGGACAAATTCCGCGTCCAGGACGTGTTGGCACACCTGTCCCGTAGCGGGGAACGAGACCTTAAGGTGACACGACGCCGATGAA
>DAOWFV010000203.1 GCA_030637805.1 Acidobacteriota bacterium
CACCACCGCGTCCTTGACCACCTGCGCGGCGAACGTGGTCTTGCGAAACGCCGGATGCCGCCCCACGACCTCCACCGCAAGAGTCTGATCGGGCGCGAACACCTCGTCCCAGGCCACCGAGGCCGCTAGCTCGTAGAGGTCCTGGCGGGACTGAACACCTCCGCGAACAAGGGGTACGAGCACGCGCATGGCGGTTCGCAACCTCAGGTTCGCGTCATAGACGGTGCGCAGATCACCCGAAAATCCCACCGAACCGCGACCAGGCGCCACCGCCTCCACTCCCAGAGCCCGCAGCTCGCCCGCCAGCACCTCCTCAAGCCCCCGGCTACAGGTGGCCACCAGCGGCCGTGAGCCCGACTCGAGACCGATCATCTCCGCACCCTACAACGGGGAGAGGGGGAGGACAAGCAGGAAGAATTCGGAATTCGGAATTCGGAATTCGGAATTATCGGCGCGGGGAGGCGATCAGGTAGCTCGAGGCATGTTTCCCGCGCTTGGGCGCGCTGACCTAGCAAGGAGGAGATTTCGAATTTCGAATTTCGAATTTATCGGCGCGGGGGAGCAACCGGGTGGAGTGATGCGGGATGCCCGCGCTTGGGCGCGCTACTTCGGACGTGCCGTATCTAACAATGTTGGGATTGTGGGCGCTGCAATAACCTGGAAAGTTGGGTCCCAACATTGTTAGAGGGGGCACTCTCGGGCAGACCGACGGCAGAAGACCGCGATGACTTCCAGTAGCGCAAATCCCGAGCTATTGAACGCGCGCTGACTGGACATGAAGGAGATTTCGAATTTCGGATTTTCTACCGTTCGATGAACTCAATCTTGTAGCCGTCCGGGTCTTCCGCGAAGGCTATGACGGTGCTGCCGTGCTTCATCGGGCCGGGCTCGCGCACGACCTGGCCGCCGTGCTCGCGGACGCGGTTGCAGGCGCCCTCGATGTCCTCGACGCCGATGGCGAGGTGGCCGAAGCCGTCCCCGAGCTCGTAGCTCGAGGTGTCCCAGTTATGGGTGAGCTCGATGACCGCCGTCGAGGCCTCGTCGCCGTAGCCGAGAAAGGCGAGGGTGAAGCGGCCGCCCGGGTAGTCCTGCCTCCGCAGAAGCTCCATCCCCAGCGCCTCACTGTAGAACTCGATCGAACGCTCGAGGTCACCGACCCTGATCATCGTGTGAAGAATCCTCATGTGAACCTCCGGTTACCAGTTTTGAGTTTTGAGTTATGAGTTTTGAGTTCCGGACCAGCCCCTGCGCACGTCAGCCCGTTCCTAATTCCTAATTCCTAATTCCTAATTCCTAATTTCCACCTAGTAATCGGATGTCATGATGAACACCGGCGCGCCCTCGAAGCGCTTGTACTTCGGGCGCATGCGCTCGGTGCTGTAGAACTTGCCCACGTCCACCACTTTCTTGCGGCTGGTGACGACCCCGATCGGCACGTTGTCGTAACGACCGTTGCGCACGTTGACCAGCCGCCCCGAGACCCCGCCGAGGATCAGGTCCATGGCCAGGTTGCCGAAGGCCATGGGAACGATCGAGTCCATCGCGTCCGGATCGCCGCAGCGCACCAGGTAGCCGAGACGCTGGCTGATGACGTTGACGCGAGCACCGTTGTTGTGCTTCGGCGACACCTCCCTGAGGGCCCGCGCCACCCGGTCACCGATACCGCCGAGCTTCTTGTGGCCGAACATGTCGGTCTCCTGATCCTCGAAGATCATGTCGTCCTGGCCGGTGAAGGTGGCGCCCTCGGAGACCAGCACGACGCTGTATTTGGACGAGGTCTTGGCGCGGTCCCCGGACAGCCGTTCGCACAGCTCATCGATGTCGAATGGGTGCTCCGGTATCACGCACCGGTTGGCGGCGCCGGCCATCGTCGGCAGCAGGGCCGTGAATCCGGCGTACCGCCCGAAGACCTCGATCACCAAGAAGCGCTCGTGGCTGCCGGCCGAGGTTCGCAGGGCGTGGGTCATGGCGATGGTCCGGGTCACACAGGTCGAAAATCCGATGCAGTAGTCAGTCCCCGGCACGTCGTTGTCCATCGTCTTGGGGATCGCGATCACCGGCACCCCCTGCTCGTGGAGATGCACGCCGTAGGAAAGGGTGTCGTCACCACCGATGGGGATCAGGGTGTCGATACCGAGGTGTTCGAGGTTGGCCAACACCTCCTTCGTGAGGTCGTTGACGTCGTCAGTGTAGCTCTCCTGGAGATGGTTTGGCAGGCCGGCCCGCGGCACGTGCGACGGTCGGGTGCGGGAGGTGTGGAGGAAGGTGCCGCCGGTGCGGCCCACCCTGTTGACCACCTCCTCGGTGAGATTCATCACCATGTCAGGGCCGGGCTCCGAATCTCTGCACATCTCTATCAGACCCGCCCAACCGCGGCGGATGCCGAGCACCCTGTAACCCTCACGCAGGGCGCGCACCGTCACCGCGCGGATCGCCGGGTTGAGGCCCGGCACGTCACCGCCGCCGGTGAGGATTCCAATGGTCCCTTTGTGCTTCTTTACGTTTGCCATGCAGCATCTCCTCCGTGGTATTCAACGCGCCGCCGAGGCCCTCATTCCCAGAAAAACTACTCCTCGACCAGTCGCCAGCCCACCTTTTCACCAGCGCGCAGCGGCACGAGCTCCTGGTCGCCGAAGGGGTAGGCCGCGGGCACCTCCCACTCGTGCCGCTCCAGCGTCACGTTGCCGCTGTTGCGCGGCAGCCGGTAGAAGTCGGCGCCGTGGTGGGAGACAAATCCCTCGAGCCGGTCCAGGGCGCCGGCCCCGTCGAAGACCTCGGCGCAGAGCTCGAGGGCGGCGTGGGCGCTGAAGATGCCGGCGCAGCCGTGGCCGGCCTCCTTCGCGGTCCGGGAGTGGGGTGCGCTGTCGGTTCCCAGGAAGAAGCGCGGGTTGCCGCTGGTAGCCGCCCATACCAGCGCCTCGCGGTGCCTTCCACGCTTGAGCACCGGCAGACAGTAATGGTGCGGGTTGAGGCCACCCGCGAAGATCGCATTCCGGTCGAGCAGCAGGTGGTGCGGCGTGATCGTCGCGCCCACGGTCGGCGGTGCGTCGAGCACCCAGGCCACCGCCTCGCGGGTGGTGATGTGCTCGAAGACGACCCGCAGACCCGGCAGGCGCTCGACCAGCGGATCGAGGACGCGTTCGATGAAGACCTTCTCGCGGTCGAAGACGTCGACCTCCGGATCGACGACCTCCCCGTGAACCAGCAGGGGCAGCTCGTGTTCGCTCATTTCCGCGAGCGCCGGCAGCACCAACTCGAGATTGGTGACTCCGGCCTCGGAGTTGGTGGTGGCGCCGGCCGGAAAGAGCTTGACCGCCGCCACCCCGCTGTCGGCTGCGGCTCGGCCGATCTCTTCCTGTGTCGTGAGATCGGTGAGGTACAGCGTCATCAGGGGCTCGAAGTCGGCCCCCGGCGGCAAGGCAGCGAGGATGCGCTCACGGTAGGCGGCGGCCTCCGAGACGGTGGTCACCGGCGGCTGCAGGTTGGGCATGATGATTGCGCGCGCAAACGACCTCGCGCTGTGCACCACGACATCCGCCATCCCCCGCCCGTCGCGCAGATGGAGGTGCCAGTCGTCCGGCCTGGTGATCGTCAGCTGCATCGTCCGTCGCCCCGCCGCATGATCGCACACCCCGCTGCTAACCGTATTCCCCAGGTTAGAATAGAATGGTCGTCCAGAAGGACGGAGGGATGTCGGACCAGATCACCAGCCAGGAGCTCGAAAAGGCTGCCCGAAATATCGGTCGGATCTCCGAGTTCATCGCGGCGCGGCGCAGCTGGGCCCTGGCCGGCGGTGCGGATGAGGCCCTCAGTGCCACCCGCGAAGCCGCCGACAGCTTCGGCGAGTACCTCACGGCGCTGATGACCGCCCGACAGATCAGGTCCATCGATGAGGTGCAGCCACCGCCCGAGCCGCTGCCTCCGGCCACGATGGACGCGACTCGGTTGGCGAGGTTCACGGAGTACCTGGGTCAGGTTCGACAGTGGTTTATCAACCACGGCGACTCCACCCTGCCATCTGAGGGTCACGAGGTCGTTCGTTCGATCCAGGCCTCGCTCGCCGCCACCTGTTGGGC
>DAOWFV010000011.1 GCA_030637805.1 Acidobacteriota bacterium
CAGCAGCAGCGCGACGTGTACGAGGTCGTGCTTGCGGCGCAGACCAACGCGATTGCCGCCGCGGCGCCCGGGGTCAACAACAGAGACCTTCATTTCATCGCAGCCCGCACCATCGTCTCGGGCCTCAAGGACCTGGGCCTGATGCAGGGAGATGTCGAAGCGGCGGTCGAGGCCGGCGCCCACGCCCTGTTCTTCCCGCACGGGCTCGGTCACATGATGGGGCAGGATGTGCACGACATGGAGGACCTCGGCGACATCGTGGGCTACCCGGAGGGTGAGGAGCGGTCCTCGCAGTTCGGGCTCGCTTTTCTGCGGCTGGCGCGGGAGCTGGCGCCGGGTTGGGTCATCACCGTGGAGCCTGGTATCTACTTCATCCCGGCCCTCATCGACAGCTGGCAGAGCGAGGGGCGGCACCGCGATTTCATCCGCTACTCAAACATCGAGGCCTTCCGCTCATTTGGCGGTGTCCGCATCGAGGACGACGTGTTGATCACCGACGACGGCCGTAGAGTGCTCGGCCCGGGGATCCCGAAGACGATCGGCGAGGTCGAGGAGGCGATGGGTTGAGGTCGCAGGTTACAGGTCACAGGTTACAGGTCACAGGTTACAGGTCACAGGCTACAGGTTTTATTGAAAACTGACGGAAGCTGCAAATAGGCTTGACATCGCAGGAGACCAGTCAATCATGTCGGTGCGACCTGAGACTTGAGACCTGAGACCTGAAGCCTGCAACCTTCGCCCTACCAATCCGGTAACGCTCTTCTGATCCAGGTCGTGACGATAGCGTCGCGCTGGCGCTCGAGATCCTCGTCCCTGGCGGGAATACTGCGTACCTGCTGCTCGACCTTTTTGAACGCGATCCCGCAGGCGAGGATCACGAGCGACGGGACGACGACGTAGACCAAAGCGGAGATGTCGAGATAGCCCCGCAGGACGCCGACCACAAAAAGGATCGCTGGGATCACCAGGAGCACCATCTGTACCAGCGCTGCGTACATCTGCTGGGAAACCACGCGTTGGAACAGCACGATGTCGTCATAGCTCGAGAATATCCGTATGCGCCGCGCAAACTGCTTGAGCTTGCTCCCGAAAAAGAGAGAGTTCACGATCGCGATGGCCGGAAAGAGCAACATGAGACTGATGAATAGGTTTCCGGGTTCCTGGAAAAAGTCCATCGGAACATTATACCGGCTATTGGTTGGACAGGCTGTTCAGGAAGAAGTCCCGAACCGTGGCCTCCGGGTCCTCCCGGACCATGGTGGTAGGATCGCCGTCGGTCCACTCATCGGGCAGGAGGCGGGCGTAGCGTCGGTCGAGAAACCTCTTTCCGATGAGGACGATCACTCCGCGGTCTTCCTCCGATCGGAGGAGGCGGCCTGCAGCCTGCACGACGCGGGTCAGACCCGGCACCAAGTAGGCGTAGCCGAAGCCGTGCTCGTAGAACTCCTGGTAGTACCCCTTGAGCAGCTCGCGCTCGAGGTTGAACTGGGGAAGACCGGGAGACACCACCATCACCTGCGAGAGCATCTCGCCCGGGTAGTCCACTCCCTCGGCGAAGATGCCGCCGAGGACCGCCATCAGGAGGTGGGGGTCGCCGTTGCACAGGGCCTCGAGCACTTCCCTCTGTTCGGCGTCGCTGACTCCGGGCCGCTGGGCCAGGACGGTGTGGGGAACCGGAGGCAGGCGGTCGTGGACGGCCTCGAGGAAGGCGTAGCTCGGGAAGAGGGTGAGGACATTTCCCCCCGGGTGGGCGAGCCGCGAGATCCAACCAGCGATGCGGTCGTAATGTGCGGCCCTCCTGCGATAGGTGGTGTCCACGTCGTCGATGGTGATCACCAGCCGATTTTCCGGCGGGAATGGTGAGGGGACATAGAGCTCGTCGGTTCGGTGGGCATCGAATCCGAGGAGGTCCCGATAGAAGTCGAAGGGCTCGAGGGTGGCCGACATGGCGATGGCCGCCGCGCTGCGGTCGAGAACCTCGCCGACGAACCGAGATGCGTCCCGGCAGAAGATCCGGATCCGCTCGCCGCCGTCGGCATCGCGGATCGCGAGGCGTACGAATTCGTCTCCGCCGAGCCCGAGCACCCGGTGGAAACGGGTCAAGGTGAAAAAGACCTCAAGCACCGGGTCGTCCGCGATCCACATCTCCTGCTCGCGCTTGTACATGAAGTACTGGAGAATGGCGCCGTCGAAGGCGATGCGCAACTCGGAGATCACGTCCTCGCGGAGGGTGGCCTCGCCCTCGGCCCGGGTCTCCTCGCCGAGGCACTCATCGACCCGCTCGCGAACCTCGCGGCGCAGCTCGTCAACCAGCTCCGCAAGCCTGTCAAAGACCGGATTCGACCGCGTTTCGAGGAAACGGAGGGCCCGTTCGAGGAGGTCGGTGGAGATCTCCGGAGAGTAGTACTCGCGACTCCGGTCAACCAGATTGTGGGCCTCGTCGATGATGAGAACCGCGTCACGCAGGGCATCGTCGTTGAGCAGCGCCTTCAGCCCGATGGTCGGGTCGAAGACGTAGTTGTAGTCGCAGACCACGAGATCGACGTCTGGGAGGAGGTCGAGGCTGACCTCGAACGGGCAGACCTGGTGGTCGCGAGCGGTCTCGAAAACCTCGTCCGGGTCCTGGTGCTCGGCGCCGGCCAGCAGGTTCTCGAGCAGCTTCGTACGCACCAACTTGAGCCCGTAGTCCCGCGCATAGGGGCAGAACTCCTCGTGGCAGACGATCTCGGTGTTAGCGCACATCTTGCCCTTGGCGCGGAGCTGGAGGCTGCGGAAGAGTCCCTCCTGCATGGCGCGGGCGGTATCGACCGCGATCCGCTGTTGGAGGGTCTTTGCCGTGAGGAAAAACACCCTGTGGCCGCCGCCGAGAGCGGCGCGAACGGCGGGGTGGAGGACCGCGGCTGTCTTGCCGCACCCGGTGGGGGCGCGCAGGAGGAGGTGGCGACTCTCGGCCAGGGCCCCGGCGACCGACTCGCCGATAGCCATCTGCACCGGCCGCGGTTCGGGGTGGGGGAAAGGGATGGCCTCGGCGGCCTCCCTCAGCTCGTCGAGACGGGAAAGGCGCCGGCGTTCGCGGGCCACCATGCGATGGATCTGCTGGCGGAGCCACGCGCCCACCGCATCCGGCGACCAGATGACCTCCTCGTCACGTTCCTCCCGGGAAACGATGTCCACCAGGATCAGGCGTGCTGCGGCCGGCTGCTCGACCCCGGAGAGCATGAAGGCGTAGAGGGCGGCCTGACGTCGAAAGCGCTCCAGCCGTTCCTCCGCGTACAGGTTGTAGAGATCGACCGCGAAATGCATTGTCTTGATCTCGTCGACCCGGACAGCCCGCCCGTCGGCAAAGAGCACACCGTCGGCGCGGCCCGAGATCTCGACCGCCCACCCGTCGACCTCGAGCTCGATCGAGGTGGGTACCTCGCTCGCAAAGCCCGGTTCGGTGGCTTCAAGATCCTGCTGGATGCGGCGGTGGAGCTCGCTTCCGATCCAGAGTCGCGATAGGCCGCTGCCGGTGAGGCCGATGGACCTTTGCGCCGGTTGGCCGAGGAGGTCCTTCACGGCGGCGCGAATTGATCGCCCCTCGACATCGATGACGACCGACATCAGGGGTGGGTTCGCCTTCTGATCACGAGCGCGAGGAGAATCACCGCGCTCAGACCCGCCGCCGTGTAGGCGATGACGGCGAGAGCCGGTGGCCACCGATCTGCCAGGCGCGGCCGGTAGGCGATGTCTTCGCCAAGACGCACACTGGCGATGATGTCGGCGAAAAGCGGGGCGAAAACGCCCGTCTGCGAGGCGGGGGCGTAGCAGTGGATCGTGAACAGACCGCGCTCGGTGAGAAACGAGACGGAGTCTACGCGGACGATTCCTTCGACCCTGAGATCGAGGGTGTTGGTGACCCTGAGGGAGAAGGATGCGTGGTCGAAGCTCACCTCGTCGAGCTCGACCCAATTCAACATCGGCCCGGCCCGCTCGGCCAGCCGCTGCTCCCCGTCACTCCGCAGCTCGGCGAGAGGCGGCAAGTGGAGGAACTGCCCATAGGCGAGGCGGCCGCTTTCGCGGATCTGAATCAGGATCTGGGGCAGGGCGAAGTCCATCTCCGGATCGCCGGGCCGGAAGCCGTGCTGGTAGATCTCGGCCGTCTTGCCGCCGCTGGCCTCCGCCGCGCGCAGGCTGAAGAACTCGAGCACCTCGGTGGGGATTTCCTGCCAGCTGACCGGTACTTCGAGGGACACGTGCCCGTCGTACACGCTGACCTGGCGCACCGGCTCGGCGCCGGAGAGAAAGGCCGCTGCGAGAAGGGTGGCTAGCCCGCATATCTCACCGGGTTTCGTCACGAGGGCGGCGAGGTGCCGTGCACAGCGGATTTTTAGCCCTGAGGGGTGCGGAGGGCGTGCTCGTAGTATGTCGAGAACCCCGAGGCAATAAATCACCTCTGGGTGGGGTGCATCGCCGGCCGCAGCCGGAAGC
>DAOWFV010000152.1 GCA_030637805.1 Acidobacteriota bacterium
ACAGAACAGTTTTGAGTTTTTAGTTTTTAGTTTAATTTTGAGTTCCGAGCCCGCCCGGGTAAACAAACTGGGCGGGTTATTTTTTGGTGTTAGAGCCCGAGGCGTTTCGCTCGGACAGGTCTTCCGGTGCACGCCTTTGCAGGGCGCTTGGCTCAGGATGATAGCTCTGCGGTCGCGTCCAAACGCGGGCAGCAGGCTGCCATAACCCTGATCGTTTCCGCGCGCCGATAATTCCGAATTCCTAATTCCTCATTCCTCATTCCTCATTCCTCATTCGCCGGAGGCTTTTCCCAGCCGCCGAGATCCGCAACCCGCTCCGCGAGGCAGGCCGCTGAGACATCCTCCGGCGCCACCGCTTCACCCACCCTGATGATCACCCGTGACCAGATTCGTCGGAACGGGCGGCTCATGGCCTTTCCTCCCTTGCGGCTGAAAAAGCTGCCCCACAGCCCGACCAGCGCCATCGGTACCACCGAGGCCGGGGTCCGCTCCACCACCTTTTCGATCCCCGGGCGGAAGGGGCCCAGCTTCCCGTCCGCCGTGATCCGGCCCTCTGGGAAGATGCACACCAGCTCTCCCTCCTCGAGCTCCTCGGCGATGCGGTCGTAGGCCCGCTCGAGAAGCTCCGGGTCGTTGCGCGCCGAGGCGATCGGGATCACCTTCGCATCGCGGAAGAGAAAGCGGATCAGCGGCATCCGCGAGTGGTCCTCCGCCATCACGAAGCGGACCGGGCGCGGCGACGCCGAAGCGACCAGCAGCCAGTCGACGAAGCTGACGTGGTTGGCAACCAGCACCGCCGCACCCTCGCTCGGGATCCCATCCTCGTTCTCCAACCGCACCCGGTAGAGCAGGTTGGCGAGGCACCAGGAGACGAAGCGGAGCAGAAACTCGGGAACCACGGAGTAGATGTAGACCGCCGCACCCACGTTGAGCAGGGCAAGGGTCAGGAAGATCGCCGGAATGGAA
Source organism: Acidobacteriota bacterium (assembly GCA_030637805.1). Taxonomy (GTDB): domain Bacteria; phylum Acidobacteriota; class Thermoanaerobaculia; order Thermoanaerobaculales; family Sulfomarinibacteraceae; genus Sulfomarinibacter. Next base: position 967 of record DAOWFV010000152.1, read on the forward strand.
AAGCCGCCGGCGAGCATCGCCACCAGGAGCAGCGAGGAAACCACCATGAAGAGCGCGTTGAGGATGTTGTTGCCGGCGATCACCCGCGAGCGTTCGGAGGCGTCCGAACGGTGCTGGATGAAGGTGAGCAATGGGACCGTGTAGAAACCCGAGAAGACGGCGATCATGAAGAGGTCCAGGAGCACGTGCACACCGCCTGGCCGATGCAGAAACTCGGCAACCGTCAGCATGGAGCCGTCGACAGGACCCGCGAACCGCCAGCCCGAGAATGCGAGGTCGAACGCAAAGAGGCTGATGCCGATCGATCCGAGGGGAACCAGGCCGAGCTCGATGTGGCGCCGGGAAAACCGCTCGCAGAGCATCGAACCGGTGCCGATGCCGACGCAGAAGGTGGCGAGGCAGAGCGTCACCACGGTCTCCCCTCCCCCGAGCACATCCTTCGAGAAGTTGGGCAGCAGCGACAGGAAGGAGGCACCGAGAAACCAGAACCATGAGACGGCGAGCACCGAGAGGAAGACCGAGTGAATGCGCCGCGTCACCCGCAGGATTTCGATGGTCGGGGTGACCGGGTTGAGCTTCACCTCGAGACTCGGGTTGGCGGCCGGGGTGCGCTTTACGAAGAGGCTGGCGCCGAACCCGAGAATGGCCACCGCCACGACCATCAGCCCGAGGCGGGACACCCAGGCGTCTCCGCCGGCGATCACCAGGCCGCCGGTGATGGTGCCGAGCAGGATGGCGAGAAAGGTCCCCATCGCCACCAGGGCGTTGCCGCCGACCAGGCTGTGATCGTCGAGCAGCTCGGGAAGGATGCTGTACTTCGCCGGCCCGAAGAAGGTGGATTGCATGCCCATCAGAAACAGGACCGTCAGAAGCAACGGCAGGCTGTCGATGGCGAAACCGACCCCCGCGAGGCTCATGACCCCGATCTCCCACAGCTTGACCCAGCGGATTAATCGCCATTTAGGGAAGTGATCGGCAAGCTGTCCGGCGGTTGCCGAGAAGAAGAAGAAGGGCAGGATGAAGATCCCGGCACAGGCGACCACGATGCTCTTCGAGCTGACGCCAAGCAGGCCCATCGATCGATAGGCCACCAGAATCACCAGCGCGTTCTTGAACAGGTTGTCGTTGAATGCGCCCAGGAACTGAGTCCAGAACAGCGGCCAGAAGCGCCGCTCGCCGAGGAGGTGGAACTGACTCAAGGGCGGGTCTCTCTCACGCGCCGCCGGCGTCCCCGCTGCGTTTTCCCCGCTTCATCGCGAACATGCGTTCATCCGCCTCGGCCAGCGCGCGCGAGATCTCCGCGGCCGAGGCGCACGAGGCAACTCCCCAGCTCACCTGCAGCGGCTCCTCGTAAGGGAAGGCCTTCGCCGCCTCCTCGAGCAAGCCGATGAGACCGGCGAAACGGCGTTTGGCGGCGTCGTGGCCGGCGCCCCGGAGCAGGGCCACGAACTCGTCCCCGCCCCAGCGCACCACCAGGTCGCCGGGTCGGGTCGATTCCTCCAGCACCCCGGCCACGAGGCGCAGGGCCTCGTCGCCGGCAGTCTGGCCGTGGCGGTCGTTAATGCGCTTGAGGTCATCCACGTCGATCAACACCACCGACACGGGCTCCCCACCCTCCCAGCGATCGAACCAGGCGCGCAGGGCCTGCCGGGTCGGGCAACCGGTAAGCGGGTCGGTCTCAGTCATGCGCATGAGGTGCCGGTGGGTCTCTTCGAGATCGCTGACGGTGGCCCGCAGCACACTCATCTCGATGTTGACCACCTGCAGGACACTCGCCGCCGCCAGCAGCGCGGCCCCGACCAGCAACAGCAGGGCCGTCATCGTCCGCGGCGGGGCCGATGCCGACACCATCGAGGTTTTGAGGAGTATCACCCCCGGCGCGGCCAGGACGACCAGGCCGAGGCCGAAGAGCAATCTGAGCTCGGTGGCGGCAACCCGGTCCCACACGCTCCACGCGAGCCAGACCAGGGTCAAGAGCAGAGAGGCACCGAGGATCATGCGCCAGGTCGAAGCGGTCACGAGAAAAGCAAGCGCCAGGTAAACAATGACGGCGCCCGCTGCCCATCCGAGCCCGCGACGATCGAAGACTCGCTCGGTCC
>DAOWFV010000058.1 GCA_030637805.1 Acidobacteriota bacterium
GAGACCTTCGCGGTCCTCGAGCGCCAGGTCGCCGATCTCGGCGCCCTCGATCCCGGACATCTGGTCCTCGCTTACGAACCCGTGTGGGCCATCGGCACCGGCCGAACCGCCACCCCTCAGCAGGCGCAGGAGGCGCATGCGTTCCTGCGTCTGCGCATGTCGGCACTTTTCGGCGGTGAGACGTCCGAGAGCCTGCGCATCCTCTACGGAGGCAGCCTCAACCCTGCAAATGCAGGCGAGCTGCTCCCCCTCGCGGACGTGGACGGCGGCCTCATCGGCGGCGCAAGCCTTGACGTGAGTTCATTTTCCGCTATCATCCGCGCTGCGGCGGACTGCGCCGCTGGAGAAACCCCGTGACAGTCTTTTTGGTTATTCTGTACATACTCGTTTGCCTCTTTCTGGTGATGGTGGTGCTCCTGCAACAAGGAAAGGGAGCGGATCTTGCCGGCGCCTTTGGAGGCGGAGGCAGCCAGACCTCCTTCGGCCCCCGGGGCGGCGCCAACATCATGCACCGCATGACCACCGTCGCCTTTGTGCTCTTCGTGGTCCTCTGCCTCGCCCTTGCGATCCTCTCCGGCAAGCAGCGGACCTCGGTGATGGAGAAGGTCGAAGCGCCGGCTCCGATCGAGGCTTCCCAGCCCATAGAACCGGCGGTCGGGCCGGTCGAGGATGAGACGGCGCCCACTGTCGAGGCCGGTACGGCCACCGGGGAGGGCGGCGCGGAGGAGAGCGGCGGCGCCGGGGAGAGCGAGTAGGGGCCTTGTCAATCGCAAGGCCGAAACATAAAATTGCCCCTGTGTGTGCCGAAGTGGCGGAATTGGTAGACGCGCACGGTTGAGGGCCGTGTGGAGTGATCCGTGCCGGTTCGAGTCCGGCCTTCGGCACCATTTTTCAAAACCCCGCGGATACCGCGGGGTTTTGAAAAATGAGACGGCTCTCGCGCTACCCTCGCGCCTTCACCTTCGCCCAGGTGTCGCGAAGGGTGACCGTCCGGTTGAAGACGGGGCGGTCGGGCGTCGAATCGGGATCGACGCAGAAGTAGCCCAGGCGCTCGAACTGAACCAGCTCCCCGGCGGAAAGACCGGCGAGAGCCGGTTCGAGCCGGCACCCGTCAAGCACCACGAGGGAGTTGGGGTTGAGGTCGTCGAGGAGGCTGCCGTCGGCCCCGGGGTCCGGGCGCGTGAAGAGGTGATCGTAAAGGCGCACCTCGGCAGGAATCGCGTGCACAGCCGACACCCAGTGCAGGGTCGCCTTGACCTTGCGGCCGTCCGGGGCGTCGCCGCCGCGGGTCTCGGGGTCGTAGGTACAGCGCAGCTCCGTCACGTTGCCGTCGGCGTCCTTCACCACCTCTCGACAGGTGATGAAGTAGGCGTAGCGCAGCCGTACCTCCCGACCCGGAGCCAACCGGAAAAACTTCTTCGGCGGGTCCTCCATGAAGTCGTCTCTTTCGATGTAGAGCTCGCGGGAGAAGGGCACCATGCGGGTGCCGGCGGCCGGGTCTTCGGGGTTGTTGACCGCCTCGAGCTCCTCCTCTCGTCCCTCGGGGTAGTTCTCGATCACTACCTTGAGCGGCCTGAGCACCCCCATCCGCCGCTCGGCCTGATGGTTGAGGTCGGTGCGCACGCAGTGCTCGAGAAGCGCCACGTCGACCACGCTGTCACGCTTGGCGACACCGACGCGGTCGGCAAAGTCGCGGATGGCGGCCGGTGGGAAGCCTCGGCGGCGCATACCGGAGAGGGTCGGCATCCGCGGGTCGTCCCAGCCCTTGACCTGACCCTCCTGTACCAGCTCCAGCAGGCGTCGCTTGGACATTACGGTGTAGTTGAGGTTGAGACGCGCAAACTCGATCTGTCGCGGCCGTGACGGCACCGGGAGGTTGTCCACCAGCCAGTCGTAGAGCGGCCGGTGGCCCTCGAACTCGAGGGTGCACAGGCTGTGGGTGATGGACTCGATCGCGTCGGACTGGCCGTGGGCGAAGTCGTAGGTCGGATAGATGCACCAGGCGTCCCCGGTCCGCGGGTGGTGAGCGTGGAGGATGCGGTAGAGCACCGGATCGCGGAGATTGATATTGCCCGCGGCCATATCGATCTTCGCACGCAACACCCTCGCGCCGTCCGCGAACTCGCAGCGGCGCATGCGTCGGAAGAGGTCGAGATTTTCTTCGACGCCGCGATCACGGTACGGGCTCTCCCTCCCCGGCTCGGTGAGGGTGCCGCGGTAGGCCCTGATCTCCTCGGCTGAGAGATCGTCCACATAGGCCTTCCCTGCCTCGATCAGCGCCTCCGCCCATTGGTAGAGCTGCTCGAAGTAGTCCGAGGCGAAGAAGAGGTTCTCCCCCCAGTCGAAGCCGAGCCAACGGACGTCTTCCTGAATGGAGTCGATGTACTCGAGCTCCTCCTTGATGGGATTGGTGTCGTCGAACCTCAGATGGCAGCGTCCGCCGAACTCCTCGGCAGCTCCGAAATTGAGGCAGATCGACTTGGCGTGGCCGATGTGAAGATACCCGTTGGGTTCGGGCGGAAAGCGGGTGACGATCTCCGCGTGCGTGCCGTCCGCTTTATCCGAGCGGATAATCTCGCGAATGAAGTCGAGCCTGTCGGCGCCGGTTTCTCCGTTGTCCATCAGTCCTCCCGTAACTTGCCCGACCGAGTTTAGAGGCCCGGCCGGGTCTCTAAGCCTTCATTCCCCGCAGCACCTCGATCGCACCCCTCAGCCGCCACCGGCAACGCTCCTTGCCGAGGACCTCCATGGTCTCGAAGAGCGGGGGGGTGGCGGTGCTTCCGGTCAAGGCCACCCGCACCGGCATGAAGAGCTCCTTGGAGGTCCACTCCTGAGCGGCGCAAAAGTCGCCAAGCGCCGCTTCGACCGCCGCAGCGTTCCAGTCGAGAACCGGGTCCAGGTGGTCCTCTACCAGTATCCGCAGGGCCTTGGCGGTCTGTGGAGCCGTGTGGCCCTTGGCCACCAGTTTGGGCAGCGCCTTATCCTCGTACTCGACATCGCCAACGAAGAAAAAACCCGCGTAGGGGATGAAGTCGGCAAGGGTGTCGATGCGCTCCTGGACGAGGGGCAGGATCTGAAGTAGATAGTCGTCGGAAAGCGTCTCGCCGCGAAGCCGAGCGAAGAAATCCTCCAGCGGTAGATCGCGGATGTACTTGCCGTTGAGCCAGACCAGTTTCTGACGATCGAAGACCGGACCGCCCAGCCGGATGTCCTCGAGGCGGAAGTTCTCGACAAACTCCTCCAAGGTGAACTGGTCGCGTTCATCGGGCATCGTCCAGCCCATAAGGGCGAGGTAGTTGAGAAGGGCCTCGGGCAGAATGCCGGCCCGCCGGTAGTGGTTCAGGCTCACGGGATTCTTGCGCTTGGAGATTTTGGAACGGTCGGCATTGCGCAGGAGGGGAAGATGACAGAACACCGGAAGCGTCCAGCCGAATGCGCGATAGAGTTGCACGTGCTTGGGCAGCGAGGAGATCCACTCCTCGGCGCGGACCACGTGGCTGATGCCCATCAAATGATCGTCGACGACGTTGGCCAGATGGTAGGTGGGTCGGCCGTCGGATTTGAGCAGGACCTGGTCATCAACTTGGCTGTTGGCGATGGAGATCTCGCCGCGCAGGAGATCCTGGCTCAGGGTTTCACCCTCGGTCGGCATCGCGAGACGGATGACGAACGGCTCACCCGATTCGCGCCGCTTGAGCGCTTCCTCGGGATCCAGCGCCCGACAGTGCCGATCGTAGCCGAGCAGCGCCTTGGCAGCCTTCTGCTCGGCGCGCACGGCATCGAGCCGCTCGCGGCTGCAGAAGCAAGGATAAGCCGCGCCGGAGGTAACGAGCATCTCCACGTGTTCGCGGTAGATCTCGGTACGTTCGCTCTGTCGGTAGGGACCGTGAGGCCCTCCCACATCAGGCCCCTCGTCCCAGTCGAGCCCGATCCAAGAGAGTGCGTCGAGGATCATCTCTTCGCTCTGTAGGTTGCTGCGTTGTTGATCGGTGTCCTCGATGCGCAGAACGAAGCTGCCACCGTTCTGCCGCGCCAGGGCGTAGTTGAATAGGGCGACGTACGCGGTGCCCACGTGAGGGTCGCCAGTGGGGCTCGGTGCGATGCGGGTTCTCACCGGATCGGCCATGTTCCTGCTCCAAAAAAAGCCGCCGTAAGGGCGGCTGTTATTCGCGTTGGCGGAGAGGGCGGGATTCGAACCCGCGGTCCAGGTTGCCCCAGACAACTGCTTAGCAGGCAGTCCTGATCAGCCACTCCAGCACCTCTCCGCACCGGGAGGGGTATTGTACGTGGCGGTTGATTGACTGTAAAGTGATGGGCCTCGGAGGGATGGCCGAGAGGTCGAAGGCGGCGGTCTTGAAAACCGCTGAGGTTCACGCCTCCGTGGGTTCGAATCCCACTCCCTCCGCCAGCAATTCCGCCGGCCGCCGGAAAACGGCGGCGGGCGGAATTGCTGGTTAATACCCTCCAAGATTCCCCTTGATCTCGGGTAGCTTGCCGACCCCTTTGAGACCGATCACAATCAGGAACTCGCGGGTTGGGAAGCTGCCGAGCTTGGTGTCCCGGTACTCCCCGGAGATACTCCAGCAGCTCCCCTGATAGTTGATCTGGTAGCGCTGATCCTGCAGCGATGCGTTCTCGATATCGTAGGCGAAATGAGCCGTGACACTGAGGGGAAATCCTGTCTTGCGGAAGCCTAAAAGAGTCCTCACCTGGGAGGAGAAAC
>DAOWFV010000139.1 GCA_030637805.1 Acidobacteriota bacterium
AGGTCCTGGCCGTCATGGAGGCGGATTTCGATCCGGCCAACAGCTACCGGGTGACCCTCGATGAAAAGGGCAAGCTCGAGTGGACCGCGGAGGGGCCCGACGGCCCCGTGGTGTGGCGCCACGAACCGGGCACATCGGCGTGGCAGCGATTCATGGCGCGCATGATGAGCTGGATCCCGATGGAGAAGGAGCTGTAGCAACTCGCCGCCGGCGGCGAGGGTGTGGCGGAGTCCGAATCAGATTGCGGATCAGGCGCCCGCGCCGATCAACTGTCTGGGCCGACGCGGCATACCATCGCCCCCACCCAACCACCGCACCTCAAGATCTCAGGATTTTGGAACCTGGCACCATTGATTGCTATTCTTACGTATTCATTCCTGTTCTTTATAAATGAAGGACTTGAAGCAGCAATTTCCGACTCTTACCACCCAATCGTGGTATTGTCACCACAGGACTGACAGGCGAATAAGAAATATGATGCTGACTGGGCAATCGCTCGGACGGTACGAGGTCCTCGAACTCCTGGGCGAGGGCGGCATGGGTGTCGTCTACCGAGCCCTCGACACCCAGCTCGATCGGGAGGTCGCGGTCAAGGTCCTGCGCGAAGCCGCCACCAGCGACCCCAAGCGGATCGAGCGGTTCGAGAGGGAGGGCCGCGCCGTCGCCCGACTGTCCCACCCCAACATCCTCGAGATCTATGACTTCGGCCATCACCAGGGCGTCAGCTACGCGGTGATGGAGCTCCTCGAGGGCGACACACTGCGCCACCGCCTGATGCGCTCGAAGCTACCCCTGCGCAAGCTGATGCAGATTGCGGAGGAGGTCGCCGGCGGTCTCGGCGCCGCGCACAGAGAAGGGGTTGTTCATCGCGATCTCAAGCCCGAGAACATCTTCCTGACCTCGGACGGCAGGGTCAAGATCCTCGATTTCGGCATTGCACACCTGAGAGCGCCGCCGCGAGAGAAAACCAACCCCACCGCGGTCACCGAAGCGTTGACGGACTCCGGCACCATCGTGGGCACGTTGAGCTACATGTCGCCCGAGCAGGTGCGTGGCAGGGAGGTGACCGCCCAGAGCGACATCTTTTCCCTCGGCAGCGTGCTCTACGAGATGATCAGCAGACGGCAGGCGTTTCCTGCTGGGACCACCGCGGAGACGGTGGCCGCGATCCTCGAGGAGGACCCGAAACCGCTGGCAGGGATAGTGCCCGGTCTGCCGGTTTCGTTGGACCAGATCGTGTACAGGTGCCTCGAGAAACAGCCCGCAGACCGGTTCGAGTCGGCCCGCGACGTGGCTTTCGCCCTCAACGCCGCGGCGGAGGCGGAGAGGTCGGGATCCGCGAGCCAACCCCGGCCTGCGGTCGAGGGTTGGCGGTCGCCACGCGCGGCGGCATGGGCGTTCGGCGCCGCCCTCGCCGCTGCCGCGGTCGCCGTCGGTGTGCTGGTTTGGCAACCTCCGAGCGTCCAGCTCCCGGAGGAGAAGCATCTTGCGGTCGTTGGATTCGAAAGCGCGACAGACGAGCCCGACCTCCAGCGATTCGCGGCAGGTCTGACCGAAACGGTGGCGGACGGCGTCACCCTGCTCGAGGAGCAGACTCTGGGCAAGCTGTGGGTGGTGCCGCGGACTCTGAGAATATCGGAAGACAAGAACTCGATCGAGGCCCTGCGCCGCGCCTACAACATCAACCTCGCCGTCACGGGGCGGCTCGAGCGGCAGGGTGACCTGGTCAACCTGGAGCTCTCGCTGGTCGACGCCGCAACCAACAAAGTCCTTCGTTCGACAGGGATCGAGGACGACCTCAGCAATCTGTCCTCGTTCCAGGAGATGCCGCTCCAGCGAGTCGCGGAGATGCTGGGGGTCGAGCTCACGCGCGAGACCCACGATCGTCTGGCCTCAACCACCACAAACGTGACAGCAGCCTTCGAAGCGTACGTTGTTGCGCGTGGTCTCCTGGTAGGTGAAGACGACCCAGCGGACGTCAATTCCGCCATCGAACTTCTCCAGACGGCCGTCGGCGAAGACCCTCTCTACCAACCCGCCGGTGAGCAGCTGGCAGCGGCATACCTTCGGAAGTACCAGGAAACACGCGAGCCGCGGTGGATCGAGCTCGGGCTCGACCAGGCTCGCACGATTGTTAATCAAAACCCGACGCCATCCACCTACCGAACCCTCGCCGCCCTCCATGGCGCGGTTGGTGAGCACGAGAAAGCGGTCGCCGCTCTCGAGGAGGCAACCCGACTGGCGCCTGCAAGCGCCGCCGCCCACCTGGAGCTGGCCGAGGCGTATCAGGAGCTGCAGCTGGTGGACGATGCACGCCGAGCCCACCAACGTGCGATCAACCGCCATCCCGGCTGTTGGCGTTGCCACTACTACTTCGCCCGGTTCTCCTACAACAACGGAGAGTACGACGCAGCCGCCTACGAGTTCCGGCAGGCCATCCTGTCCGCGCCCGAAAATTTCAGGAGCTACACGGCCCTGGGCGGCGTACTCTTCCATTTCGACCGACTGGATGAGGCGCGCGAGTTCTTCGAACACTCGATCGCACTCGAGCCCGTCACCAACTATGCGGCCCTTTCGAACCTCGGCACCCTCTACTACTTCGAGGCACGCTTTGCTGATGCCATCCGGATGTACATGCGCGCCTTGGAGCAGGATGACCGCGATTACCTGGTGTGGGGCAACCTGGGCTTCGCTCTGACCTTCGGCGCCGACCTCGAGAAGGCTGACCAGTCGTTCCGCCGAGCCATCGAGATGGTGAGCCCCCTTCTGGCGAAGGAGCCCGAAAACCCTTGGCTCTTGAGCGATCTCGCCAGCTTCTACGCAATGATCGGCGAGCGATCTGAGGCCCTCGCACTGCAGGAGTCCGCCATCGCCC
>DAOWFV010000157.1 GCA_030637805.1 Acidobacteriota bacterium
CGGTATCGTATTCCTCGACGAGATCGACAAGATCGCTTCCCGCGAAGATGCGGGAGGCCACGGCCCGGACATCTCCCGCGAGGGGGTACAGCGCGACCTCCTGCCGATCGTCGAGGGGACCCACGTCAACACGCGTTACGGCGTGGTACGTACCGATCACGTGCTCTTCATCGCCGCCGGCGCTTTCCACGTCTCGCGGCCGGCGGACCTGATCCCAGAGATGCAGGGTCGGTTTCCCATCCGAGTCGAGCTCAGCGCCCTCAACGAAGATGATTTCCGGCGCATCCTCACCGAGCCCGAGAACTCCCTCATCCGGCAGTACACCGCACTCCTGGCCACCGAGGACCTCGAGCTTCGGTTCACCGACGACGCTGTGCTGGCGATCGCGTCGATGGCGGCGGAGATCAACGAGGCGGCGGAGAACATCGGCGCCCGGCGATTGCACACGGTTTTAGAGCGCCTCCTCGAAGAGTTGAGCTTCGAGGCGCCGGAGCGGGCAGGGGAGATGGTGGAGGTTAGTGAGGAGCTGGTGCGCGAGCGTCTCGGAGAGCTGATCGGAGATCGCGACCTGGCGCGCTATATATTGTAGGCATGAATTCGGAATTCGGAATTCGGAATTCGGAATTGCCGGCCTCCCATTTACGACGGGTGGGCGGGCGTAGAATTGCAATTCGAAATCCGTGCTCCGAAATCGGATGGCATTTTGGACTTGGCGCTGCGGTCGTACTCGTGCTGCTCGCTGGATGCGGCAAGGAGGGTCCTCCGCTGCCGCCGCTAATTCGCGTGGCTGAGAGAACCAGCGATCTCACCGCCTACCAGGAGGGGGAGGAGGCGGTGCTGCGATGGAGCTACCCTTCGCTGACCACCGCCGGCGGGGCCCTTCCCGATGTCGAGGGTGTCGAGGTGTGGCGCGCCGGCCTGCCCCGGGGCCAGGAGCCGCCGCCCCCGGTCAGCCCTCAGGATCACACGGCGCGCCGTCAGCTCCTTGAGAGCCAGGGCGAGGTGGTGGCGGTACTCGACCCTGATGCTCTGGCCGCCGCCACCCGAGGTTCGATGCTGGCTTTTCGAGACGACCTCGTACGCTGGCGCGAAGAGGTGGAAGGGGACGCCGACACCCAGGTGATCTGGTACGCGGTGCGTACGATCTGCTGCAGCGGTCGAGAGTCGGAGCTGTCGAACGTGGTTCGGCTGCTGCCTCATGCGCCGCCCGATCCCCCCGGGGATCTGCATCTCCAGGCCGGAGCGAAAGGCATCGACCTGACCTGGACCTCGCAGCGGGAGCTCGCCACCCTGGTCGAACGGTCAGCGGAAGGGGCGACCTGGCGCCGGGTCACCGCGGAGGCGGTGGACGGCGGCGAGTGGCGTGACACCACCGCCGCCCAGGGCCGCAGCTGGAGCTACCGGTTGCGTTCGGTGCGCAAGCTCGGTAGCGGTGGACAGGTGGTAGGTGCTCCATCCCCGGCGGAGCGCGTGGATCACCCTGACACCTACCCGCCGGAGACGCCGCAGGGCGTGATCTGCCTGCCGGAAGGGACGAGGGTCAGGGTCCGCTGGCAGACGGTGGCGGGTGCCGCGAGCTACCGTATTTCGAGGACCCGCGATGGCGCCGAGGACAGCCTCCTCACCGGCGACCACCACTCACCGGAGTTTGTCGATGTCTCCCCTCCACTCGGCGAGCTCACTTACGTGGTGGTCGCTGCGGACGGCGCCGGGAACCTGAGCGGGCCGGCGAGCTGCACGGTGGTGATGGGCGCCGTGCCGTGACCACGCTTCTCTATAAGGTCGAGGGCGCGGGCAACGACTTTTTGCTCGGGACCGGGGACTGGGCCAAACGCCTGTCGGGGGAACCGGAGCTGGCGATTCGCCTCTGCGACCGCCGCCTCGGGGTGGGCGCCGACGGTGTCCTCGCGCTCGGCCCGGAGGTGGATGGGAAGGTGAGCCTGGACTACCGCAACGCCGACGGCAGCACCGCCCTTTTCTGCGCCAACGCCACCCGTTGCGCAGCGCGGGCGGCGGTAGAGCTTTACGGATCCTCGCCGCGGCTGATCGTGGAAACAGGTTGGGGCCCGATCCCCGCCGAGGTGCGGGGAACGGAGGTTGCCCTCGAGCTGCCGCCCCCCGGGGTGCTCCCGAGGCGTCTCGAGATAGAAAGTCCTCCTTCGGTGGGCGATCTCTGGCTCGTCGAGGTGGGCGTGCCGCACCTGGTAGCGGTGGCTGAGGGACTTGCCGAACTCGACCTCGGCGCGGTGGCGCCGCCTCTCCGCCGGCACCCGGCCCTGGGGCAGGAGGGCGCGAACGTCAACCTCTACGAGATCGATGCCGACGATGTCATCGCAGTACGCAGCTGGGAGCGCGGGGTGGAGGGCGAGACCCTTTGCTGCGGCTCGGGCGTCGTGGCGGTGGCACTGGGGGTGATGGCCCGCCGCCGCCTGCGCCGGGTGGTCTGCGTGCCCCGCTCGGGCGATCGGCTGACGGTTGAGGCACTCGGCGATCCGCCGGACTGCCCGACGCGGTTCATCGGTCCGGCGCGGATGGTGGCCGGGATCGAGCCTGCTGAAGAGCTCCTGCGGGTTAGATGATCAGACGGAAGAGCAGCACCAACACGGCCCCCGCATAGAGTGCGGCGGCGAGGTCGTCCACCATGATGCCGACACCACCCGGGAGGCGCTCGAGCGCGCCCACCGGCCACGGTTTGAGGATGTCGAAGAATCGGAAGAGAAGGAAACCGACGATCGCCACCGCCGAGACCCTGCCGAGGGACGGCATGGGCACGAAGATGAGGGCCACGAGATAGGTAAGCCACTGGCCGGCGACCTCGTCGACCACCACGGGCCCCGGATCGCCCTTGGCCCGTCGGCGAGCCTCACTGCCAGCGGCCCAGATACCAACCAGGGTCACGATCGCCACGGCGGCTGCGGTGGTCGTGATCCGTGCGGCGGTAAAGGGCAGCGCGGCGCAGGCCGTCCACCAGAGGACCGCCGCCGGCAGCGAGCCGGCGGTGGTGCCGGGTGCGGGCAGCAGATCCCCGAGGCCGCCAGTGGTTGCAATGATCCTCGCGAACGCGGTTCGCCTCCCACCCATCACGCCCCCCCATCGCCGAGAAGCTCGAGGAGCCGGCAGTGGAAACCCCCGAAATCCCCCGAGGAACAACCCACCACGACATCCCCGGGAACGAGAAGCCCGAGAAGGCGTTCGGCGGGGTCCTCCCCATCCTCCGGCATCGCACACAACACACCGCGCGTTCCAAGGTCCTCCGCCAGGGCCGTTCGGTCAAGGATCTCGGAGGCTTCCATACGACCCCGGTGATACGGCGGCGCCACAAGCACCACGGCGGCCCCGGACAGGGCTTCGACATAGTCGGCGTGGAAAGACCTGCGAGCGGCGGTCAGGGAGCGCGGCTCGAAGGCAATGACCAGCCGCCGATCGGGCCAGCGTTGACGGGCGGCGGCGATGGTGGCCTCGAGGGCGGTGGGGTGGTGTGCGAAATCGTCGACGACCTCGATTCCCCTCGCTGCACCGATGACCTCCATCCGGCGTGCCACCCCCGGGAAGCGCGCCATGGCGGCCACGGCAGCGGCGGGCGGAACGCCGGTGGTAATTGCGGCGGCCACGGCCAGGGCGGCGTTCTGGGTATTGTGGAGGCCCGGATGGGGCACCTCCATCCGCAGGTGCTCTCCCTGCCAGACGAGATCCGCAGAGCTGCCGCCGGGTGCTCCCGTCCAGGCCCTGAGAGAGAGAGAGCAGTCGGGGTTTGGGCCCACCGTGAGAATCGGAGCGGTGGCATCGCGGCAGGCAGCGAGAGCGTTGTCGCTCCAGGCGTTCACGATCACAGCGCCGTTTTTTGGAACCTGCGCCGTCCCGGCGCGGAAGGCGGTCAGAACGGCATCGAGATCCGGGTAAAGGTCTGCGTGGTCGAACTCCACCGGCCCGAGGAGAAAGAGGTGGGGCCGGTAATGGAGGAACTTGGCGCCGCGATCGAAGAAGGCCGTGTTGTACTCGTCGCCCTCGACGACCAACAGAGATCCCCCTCCAAGGCGATAGCCCCGCGGGTTCCAGCAAGGCAGCCCGCCGATCAGGTACGAGGGGTCGCTCCCGGCGCGCTCGAGGATCCAGGCGAGCATGGCTGAGGTGGTGGTCTTGCCGTGGGTGCCGGCCACCACCAGGCTCTTGAGTCCACCACCGAGGACGTAATGGGCCACGGCCTCCGCCTGGGAGAGATGGGGAATGCGCCGCTCGAGGACCGCCGCCACCTCGGGGTTGCTCCGGGGCACCGCGTTGCCGATGATCACCCGATCGACCGCGGTTGGGATCTCGGTTGGGTCGTAGCCGAGGCGCACAGGAATCCCCAGGTCCTCGAGAAGAGTGCTCATCGGAGGATAGAGCTGGGAGTCCACCCCCTCCACCCGGTGTCCCGCTTCATAGAGCATCCCGGCCAAAGGCGCCATGGCCGTGCCGCCGATGGGGAGGAAGTACAGGAACTCCTCAGTCCGCTTCTTCACCACTGGTATAAGTCCTGCAAAAAAGAACTCCTAGGGGTTGCGGGGCACTTGTCGACCCCATAAGATTGTCGCCGTTTGAGTCGGAGATGACAAGGAGGAAAAGAGATGTTGAAAAACCACTTCATGCTCCTGATCGCCACGGCGCTGGTGGCGTTGACGGCGTTGACAGCCCCTGTCGCCGTTGCGGCGGACGGGCCCAAGTTGGTCGTTCCGGAAAAGGTGAAGGACATGGGCACCGTCGCGCAGGGCGAGAAGGTCCATGTGAATTTCGAACTCGTCAATGAGGGCGACGAGCCGCTGATTGTCAAGGCGGTGCGGCCCACCTGCGGCTGCACGGTAGCCGACTTCGATCGCGAGATTCCGGCGGGCAAGACCGGTCTGGTCAAGGCCACGCTCGAGACCCGCGATTTCTCGGGGCCGATTTCGAAGTCGATCCTGATCATGACCAACGATCCCCGGGACCCCACCGTTACCGTGGTCATCAAGACCGTCGTTCACCCCTTCGTGGAAGTGTTGCCACGCGCGTTGGTGCGCTTCAATGCGGTCCAGCACGAGCCCATGAACCAGAAGGTGGTCGTGGTTTCGGGCGATGACGACGAGAATTTCCAGGTGACCGGCGTCGAGAGCAGCGTGCCCTTTCTGACCGTCACCGTCCGCCCACTGGGTGCCGACGAGCTGCTCGCCGGAAAGTCCTCGAAGCAGTTCGAGGTTGCGCTGTCAATGAAAGAGGATGCGCCAGTCGGGCCGGTGAACGCCGTGCTCGAGGTCCACACCAACCACCCGAAGGCCAAGACCGTCCCGGTGAAGGTCTTCGGAGTGATCAGGGCACTGCTCCACGTCACCCCCTCCCAGGTTCAGTTCGGCTCGGTGGAAGCCAAGAAACAATCCGGGCGCAATCTCATCGTGGTCAACAACCGCTCCGGCGGAGTGAAGGTGACGGTGACGGGGGCGAGCGTCAACGACGCCGCCTTCGCGGCCGAGGTCGTGACCATCGAAGAGGGGCGGCGCTACCAGGTGACGGTGACCGTCAAACCCGATGCCAGTCCCGGACCGC
>DAOWFV010000202.1 GCA_030637805.1 Acidobacteriota bacterium
GCACGTCCCGTTCAGCGCGCGGTTCGAGGTTACGAGTTCGAGGTACTGAATAGCGAGGCGACGTTTCGAGAGGCACTCTGCCCGAGAGGATGCCAGGCACGCCGCCATGACGTTGAGGACAACGTCATGGCGGGATGCCAGGCACCCCCGAAGGAGCGCGCCCAGGCGCGGGCAACTCGCATCGAGCCTGCCGACCGCTTCCCCGCGCCGGTAACTCAAAACTCAAAACTAAGAACTCAAAACTGACCCGCGTTCACACGCTCAGACGGGTGCCGGTTTATGGCGCCCAGTGCAGCCCCAGCGCCCTCGCCAAGAAGGTCGCCATCTGAGCGCGGGTCACCGCGGCAGTTGGCCTGAAAGTGCCGTCCGGGAAGCCGGTGGTTATCCCTGAAGCGGCAAGAGCCTCGATCTCCTGAAACGCCCAGTAGCCCGGAGCGACATCGGGAAAGGTCGGGTCGACCGGGGCGGGGCTGATCTGGCGGTTCCAGCCGATGATGACGCCGCGGAGGCGCAGACCGAAGTTTGCGCGAGAATAATACCTCAACACATAGCTCTGCGCCGTGGGTCCGTCAATGTACTGGATGGTGTGGTCGGGATCGATGTCCACCCAGAACGCCGCGACGCCCGGGGCACCGGTCGACTCGAACGTAGGTCCAATCTGGGTCTCACCTGCGACACCCGCGGCGGTGACCCAGAACTGCAGAAATTCAACCTGGATATCCTCTCCCATAGCGAGATCATCGTCTTGGTAGATGATGGTCATGCCGGTTACCAACGAGCCTGTGGGGAGCCGCACTGGCGCATAACACCAGCCCGTATTCGAACCCATCCGCCAGAAGCCGTTCCCCGAAAAAACCCACAAAATAGAACCTGTTTGCTCACTCTGAAACTCCTCAGCACTTACGAAGTGGAAATTGGTTCCAGATCCCCAGAAATTCGGCGAGCCCTCCTGCGCGGCTACGGAACCCGCCAACCCGAGGGCGACCACCACGAGGACGACTACGCGGACCCGGCCATGACGACGTCTGATCATGAGATCCTCCCTGTCAAAAGGTGATGTCTTCTAATCAATATGGATCGCTGTGGGAGTTTTGTCATCTCACGGTCAAGAGTGTCGGAGCTGGAATTCTGTACGGCCCGCGCTCGCCCGGATGCAGGGTTCAGGTCGCAGGTGGAGGTTCCGGGTTCGCGCTGCCGGTAGGTGACGCGATCTTTCTGTCGGCACTCTGCCCGAGAGGATGCCAGGCACGCCGCCATGACGTTGAGGACAACGTCATGGCGGGATGCCAGGCACCTCCGAAGAAGCGCGCCCAATCGCGAGCGAATCGCCTCGAGCCTCCCGGCCACTTCCCCGCGTCGGTAACTCAAAACTCAAAACTAAGAACTCAAAACTAAGAACTCAAAACTGACCAGCGCCGATAATTCAAAATTGAGAATTGAGAATTGAGTATTCACCCTCGATGACAAAACCCACAATCTCATCCGTCTTCATTAGCATGGAGACGATGGTTGATGAGATACCTCCGACCACAGACGATCGAACGGCACCGACACCCCGCGCCGGATGGGATCTCTCGGCCGAGCGGTGGATCGCCCTCTTCGCGTCGATCGCGCGGGGCGAGGTCGCCGCGCTCCACGATCTCTACGACCACGCCGCTCACCGGCTGTACGGCCTCGCCCTGTGGCGCACCGGCTCGCCCGAGGACGCCGCCGATGTCGTGCAGGAGGTCTTCGTGAAGGTCGCCGAGCAGGGGCGCCGCCTGGAGCGAGTCAGGAACCCGAGGTCCTGGCTGCTGACTGTGACCCACCGCCTGGCCGTGGATCTCACGCGTCGCCGGAAGGTCCGCCAGTCGGAAGTCCTGGACGAGCACCCCTACCTCGAAGCCGATTCCAGCGATGCGGGACGCTCCGTCGATGCCCGGCGGGCCTCCGCGCACCTCGCGCGCCTTCCGGGGAGACAGCGGGATGCGATCTACCTTCGGCACTTCGCCGACTGCACCTTTGCCGAAATCGCGCGCATCGTCGGAGTGCCCACCTTCACCGCAGCCAGCCGCTACCGGCTGGGCCTGCAACGCCTGCGCCGCCTCATGGAGCAAGAACAATGACCTCCGACCGGGACCGCCTCCTCGACGCCCTGAAACCGCCACAACCGCCGCCGGAGCTCCGCGACCGGAGCCTGCGCGCCGCCACCGACGTCCTCCGGCGGTCGCCGGTCCCGGACCGCTGGACACGAATCTGGGAGAGCCGGCCTCTGCGGCTGGCATGGGCAGCTGCGGTGGCCGGGCTGTTGGTCGCGAACACCCTGATCCCGACGACCCCGCGGCCGGCGCCGGCCACAGCGCAGGGATTCTCCCTGCATCACCTCTCCCAGGCCGCAGAGGATGAAATTCGCGCCATCGCCACCATGCCCCGGCTCGATCTCAACGCGCGGTCGCTGTCGGGCGTTGTCTCGGCCGCGGCCGCCCGCACGGGGGCAGAAGAAACTCAGAGTCCGAACCAGAAGGAGAACGCCTGATGACCACCGCAGATCCTGCTTCCCGCTATCGCAATGTGATCGCCGCCGCGGCAGTAATCGCGCTCCTCGCCGGTCTTCTCGGCGCCAGGATCCTGGCCCGGACCGCCCCGGCATCCCGCTCCACACCAGCCGCCCCGGCAGCCTCCATTCCCGAGCCGCTTCCACTGCCCGCCGGTGGTCTCGAGGTCCCGTGCTGGGGATGCCAGGAGGCCAAGGAATGGCGGGTCGAGTTCCGCACCGACCTCGATCTCCTGGCGCCGCTGGGCGACGGGCCCGCCAACGCTGCCGTGTGGTTCCAGGACTTCAGCAAGGGCAGCGGTCCCGCCGGCGCCCCCACGAGCATCCAGGACTTCGGCACGGCCGACGGACCCCGCCTCGCCGAGCTCATGACCGCCAGAGAGGCCCGCATCGAGGGCCCCGAATGGCTGGGCAAGGTCTTCCCCCCGGATCACCCCCTGCTCCTCGAGGCCGAGCCCTGGTGCGACCAGGCCGTCATGGAGTTCTACCCGGACATCTATCCCCTCGAGGGCTACTCCACCCGGATTCCCAACCTCCTCTTCACCCTTGACCTCGCCAGATCCTGGGTGGGGCGCGGGATGCAGGCAGACGAATCCGACGAGGCCCTCGCCGACTTTCGACGTACGATCCGCCTCGGACGTCTCCTGCGTCAGGAGGGGGTGACCGTCATCGCGGACCTGGTGGGGCTTGCCTGCATCCGGATCGGAAGCGAGGGCGTCTATCGATACGCCGCCGGGTCCGGCGACCTCGAGCTCGCGCTGACCGCGGCGATCGTCCTCGGCGAGCACTCCTCGCAGCGGCTGATGACGATGGAGCGGGTCACCCGCGGCATGGTGACAGACTTCGTCCATCTCGACACCGACGGCCGGCCCACTCTCGTACTCAGTGATGAAAGGCTGGAAAGCCGGATCATCTCCATGGCCACGACCGAGCCCGAACGCCGTTTCCGCGGAGAGGCCCTCATCAGCCTCGCGGTCGTGCGCATCCTCGGCACGCCGGAGCAGCAGGCACGGGCAGTGGAGGTCCTCGGTGAGCTCGCTGGTTCAGACGACGACTGGGTGACGGCCGAGCTTGCCAGGTGGTGCCTGGATTTCGAGCCCACCGACGAGTTCATGGAGGAAATCACCAGATCACTGTGACAGCGCTGCCACCGCCACCAGCAGAATAAACAGGATCAGGCCGGCGAGAAGCGTCTGACGGCGAGACTCTGTGGGTGATTCGAACATCTCCCACCTCTCATTCCTTATCTCCGTCCGATTCCTCGGGAATCACGTCACCTTCGGCGGGCTCCTGATCATTGCCGAGGATGCGGTCGAAGGCGGTCAGCCCGCCCATCGCACCGAGGCCCATGGTCTCCACGGCGGTGGACGGCACGATGATCATCGAGCCCTTGTTCTTGAACCCCTCGAAGACCATGTTCATGGCCCTGAGGTGGAGGGCAGCCGGGTTGTGCTTGTAGTGCTCGGACGCTCTCTCGAAGCTCGCGGCGATCTCTTCCTCGGCGTTTGAGAGGATGATCCGCGCCTGGCGCTCGCGCTCGGCCTGGGCCTGACGGCTCATGGCGTCCTCGAGCTCCTTGGGAATGATGATGTCGCGGATCTCCACCGACTGAACGGTGATGCCCCAGGCGTTGGTCTTGGCGTCGAGTACCTTCTGGATTTCCTGACCGAGCCGGTCGCGATGCGAGAGCATTTCACCCAGCTCATGCCGACCTATGGCGTCACGAAGACCCGTCTGTGCGGACAGGCTGACGGCGGCCTCGTAATCCTCGACCTCGAGCACCGACTTCTGGGCATCCCACACCATCCAGAACGCGATCGCATCCACATTCACCGGGACCGTGTCCTGGGTGAGCGTGGTTTCGGCCTTGAAATCGGTGACGCGGATCCGCTGGTCAACGTAGTTGGCTACCTTGTCAATCACCGGCAGCACCCAGAAAAGTCCTGACCCCTTCAGACCGCGGAAGCGCCCGAAACGCAGCACCACCGCCCTCTCCCACTGGTAGGCCATTTGAATGCATGGCGAGAGGAGGCCGGCCGCCACCACCGCGCCGACCAGGATCCAGCTCTCCGGGCGGTGCTCCAGGTAGGTGATGAGGGCAGCCAGCGTGGTGAAGACCAGCACCGACTCCCAGATCTGGGCAACACGGAAAATCACCGCCAGACCGAGGGCGATTCCGACCATCGTGATCACCGCCTGGAGCCGGAACGGGTATACCGCGAGATGGGCGACGAGCCCACCAAGGCACAGGATGACCAGGATCATGATGTTCAGAGGCCCGAACCGGAAGTCCGCCCGGAACGAGGTGGCGAATCGCTCCAGTCCGCTCAGCCTCATCTGCACGAGCTTGTTCATGTCACTCTCCC
>DAOWFV010000182.1 GCA_030637805.1 Acidobacteriota bacterium
CGGGACGCCTGCACCACAAGGACTCGGGGTCGGTTTTGCTGACGGCCTTCGGCCGTCGCGAAGCACCGTCGCCAGCGTGTGGCTCATGGCCTCCTCCTTCGGATGAGGCCTGAGCTCACTGCGCTGCCGCCGGCGGTTTGTGGTGCAGCCGTCTCGGCTGCACATTCATTTGAACAGAATTGGGGCTACCCCTGCCCCGCCGCCCGCGGCGGGCGGTCGAGAGCGAGGCCGCCCGTGGTCCGGATCTCGTCGAGGGTCTTCCGATAGAGGGCGAGGCGCGCCGACTCGATGCCTCCCCATGTGGTGGCCGCGATCACGTTACCGCCGAGGCCCTCGAGGCTCATCACATCGAGGGTGTACACCAAGTCAGGGTGGGGATCGACAAGGGTCACCCATTCCTGCCGCTCGGGCTCGATCCGCCACAGATCGCCTTCGCCCGGGGAGAGCCCGTCGAGCACGAGCTGGTCGAACTCCTCCACCAGCCACGGCTCGTCGTCGCCCGGTCGCAGGAGCGCGGCGCGGAAGTGGATCAGCCAGATCACCTGGTCGGTGTTGTTCTGGACCTTGAACTCGACTATCGGCCATTCGAGGAAGCCGCGGTTCTTTTTGTACACCCGGCTCGCCTTGAGGTCGAAGGCGTCGAGGACCTCGCGGTTCGTATCCGAACCCTCGCGCTCCTTCTCGAGCTCGGTCACAGCGCCCTGCACCTCTTCCAAACGCCGTCGGAGCGCTTCCGCAAAGACGTCCTCCACCGTCATTCCGGAGAGTGGCCGATACAGGGCGAGGACGATTCCCGGATGTGTCGCTTGTGCTGCCTCGTTCAGCAGCGCTCCCCCACCCACGAGGTAGGTCAGGGCCTCGTTAAACCGGTTGCGCTCGTCGAGCTCCAGCGGCTCACGAAGCGCTGTGAGGGCTTTCTCGAGCTTGTCGAGGCTGGAGGTGTCCAGGGTCTTCGGCCCGCACCCCGCCACAACCACCGCCACCGTCACCACAGCACAGCGCCAAACCCAGGGCCTCGTGTCGCGCCTCATAGTCCCCTCACCTCAATCTGGTTGTCCCCCATTCCACTGTAGCATCGTGGATTCGCCGTTTTAGACACGGCTTGTCTCTCATCCCGCCTGGTCCCCCTTGTGAGATCGCCGGGTCTGGGTTAGGGTAGCCGCCATGAAATACAGCATTCTTCTCGTCGTTTTCGTCCTTTTTTGCACCGTTACCGGCCGCGCCCAGAACATCGAAACACCCCCGGATGTTGCCGCCCCGCCCGAGGACGCCACCTGCACCGACAGCGGTCTGTGCTCCAAGGTGCTCGCCGCCGGCACCGGTGACGTACATCCCGACGCATGGGACAAGGTCACCGTCCACTACTCCGGCTGGACCACCGACGGCCAGCTCTTCGACTCCTCGCTGAAGCGTGGTCAGCCGGCGACCTTCCCCCTCAACCGGGTGATTCCCGGTTGGACCGAGGGCGTTCAGCTGATGGTAGCGGGCGAGAAGCGTCGCTTCTGGATCCCGGTCGAGCTCGCATATAACAACATGCCCGGCAAACCCGCCGGCATGCTGGTCTTTGACATCGAGCTTCTCGAAATCCAGGACCAGCCCGCGCCGCCTCCGCCGTCGCCGGCACCGGAGGACGTTGCCGGGCCTCCCGAGGATGCTCAGAAGACCTCGAGTGGGCTCGCGACTAGGGTCCTGAGTCCCGGCGTCGGCACCGAACATCCCAGGGCTGACTCCAAGGTCACCGTTCACTATTCCGGCTGGACCACCGACGGCGAGCTTTTCGACTCCTCGGTGGTGCGCGGCGAACCCATCACATTCCCCCTCAACCGGGTGATTCCCGGTTGGACCGAGGGCGTCCAACTGATGGTGGCGGGCGAGAAGCGCCGCCTCTGGATTCCCGAGGATCTCGCCTACAACGGCGCGGCCGGCGCACCCGCCGGGATGCTGGTCTTTGACGTCGAGCTGATCTCAATCGAGTAGGCTGCGCCGGGCGGAAGCATTTCCGCAACTCGGCGGTTTTCCCTTTGAGATATGCGGGCTGGATCACGGTCTGCGAGGGGAACGCTCATGCCCAAACCGGAAAAACACGTGTTCATCTGCCTCAACCAGCGTCCGTCCGGGCATCCCAAGGGATCCTGCACCGAGCGTGGCGCCCAGGACCTGCTGATGGAGTTCGGCCGCCTCATCGAGGCCCGCGAGGCCTGGGGCCGGGTCGCCATCACCAAGACCGGCTGCCTCGGGCCCTGCGAGCTCGGGCCGACGGTGCTCGTCTATCCCGACGGTGTCATGTACGTAGAGGTCAAAGCCGGTGATGTCGCCGAGATCTTCGACAAGCACCTGCTCGGCGGCTGTCCGGTGGAGCGGCTGATGGCGCCGGCCGAGATCTGGTGAAAGAACAGGCATTTAATCAAAACCACAGCGCCCGAATTTCAATTGCGCTCGGACTCAGTCGGAGGGCTCTTGCCTTTGCCACGGTCTGAGAGATGATGGGGCCATGCGGAGAGCCCCGATCGCCGTCATGCTCGCCTGCTTCCTGGTCTGCTCGTGCGCGAGCCGCCAGACCGAGGAGAGACCATCCACCATCGACGATCAACCGATGTCCTCCCCGGCCCAGGACGGGACCCTGGTCGTCATGCTCGGCACCGGCACTCCAAACCCCGATCCCGAACGGTCGGGGCCGGCGACCGCAGTGATCGCCGGTGGGCAGGCCTATCTGGTGGACTGCGGTCCCGGCGTGGTGCGGCGCGCAGAGGCCGCGCGGCAACGCGGGATCGGCGAGCTCGACATGGCGGGCCTCACCCGGCTCTTTGTAACCCACCTACACTCCGACCACACCGCGGGCTACGCCGACCTCATCCTAACTTCCTGGGTGCTTGGCAGGGAGCAGCCGCTCGAGGTGTATGGACCACCCGGCATCATATCGATGACCGACCACATCCTCGCAGCCTATGCGGAGGA
>DAOWFV010000117.1 GCA_030637805.1 Acidobacteriota bacterium
GGCGACATCGTCGGTCCTGTCAAGAGCCAGTTCGGCTTTCACGTCATCAAGGTCGAGGGTTTTCGGCCTGAGCACCAGCAACCATTCGAGGAAGTCCAGGAGCAGATCCGGTTTCGAATATTGGAGGGCCGAGCTGTGGCTGAGGCCGAGGCCCGCGCTGGTGTCCTCGCCCACCGGCTGAAGTCGGAGAGCCCGGATACCCAGGACCAGTGGCAGGCAATAGCTGACGAGGACGAGACAGTCGTGCTCAACCAGAGCCCCCCGTTTTCGGCTGGCGAAGCCATTGCCGGCGCGTCAGATGGACCGGAGTTGGCGGACACGGCCTTTGCCGCTTCGGTGGGCGATATCACGGGACCGGTGGCTGTTCCACGCGGATGGGTCGTCTGGCAGCTCGCCGAGGTTCGGCCGGAGGGCGTACCTCCCTTGGAAGACGTGCGAACGGAGGTCGAACAGAAGCTCCGTCGGGAGCGCGCAGTTGAGCTCGCGACCGACCAGGGGCGGCAGCTTGCCGAGCGTTGGCGAGGGGGAGAGGGCGGTTCGACACTGGCGGCCGAGTACGGCTCGAACGTTACCGAGGCTCGCCAGCACCGGCGCGGACAGGTTGTCGGCACTCTCGGGGTGATGCCGGGCCTCGATGGCGCGGTCTTCACGGCGAGCGAGGATGAGGTAGTTGGACCGATCACAGCCGGAATCGCTGGCGGGGTTGTCGTGGCGAGAGTCAAATCGCTGGATCTGGTGGATCCAGTCGAGCTCGCGAGCTCGCGTGACGACCTTCGCGCCCGCCTGATGACCGAGCGTGGCGCCCAACTCATGCGTTCCATCCTCAACGAGCGGCGGAGAGATACCGTAGTGACGGTGGACGACGAGCTCCTGCAGCGATTCGCACCTACCAGGTCATGATCGGTCGACTCGAGGGACGTCTTCACAGGGTGGACCCGGGCACAGTTCTGATTAATGTTGGAGGCGTCGGGTACCTGGTTTCGACCACTCTGCGTGCTTTTCAGGCCCTGGCCGGCCGCGAGGAGGCGGCATTGTGGATCCATACCCAGGTACGGGACGACGCCATCGTCCTCTTTGGATTTCCTGATCGTGAGGAGCTCGAGGCCTTCTCCAAGCTCATAGCGGTCGCCGGAGTGGGGCCACGGACGGCGCTTGCGGTGCTTTCGACCTTGACTGCCGACGAGCTCGCGGAGGTCGTCAGTGCCGGGGATCTCGCCCGTCTTCAACGCACCCCGGGCGTTGGACGGAAGACCGCCGAGCGGATTCTTCTCGAGCTGAAGGACCGTCTGGTTGCGGCCTCGCCTGGCGCCGGCGACCAGCGAGGGGACGCGGTGTCGGCGCTCGTCAATCTGGGCTACTCGCAGCGCGACGCCCTCCGTTCGGTGGATGCCGTGTGGTCCGACGCCTCGGAAGGCGATCTCGGTGAACTCCTGCGGCTCGCCCTGCAGAAACTGACCCGCTGACGCTCCGCCCACCACCCGGGTACAAGGCACAAGGCTCAAGGTTCAAGGTAGGACGTTTCTGCAGATACGATATCCCTTTCCCGGGCGGGAGGGTTGGCCTTGCACCTTGCGCCTTGAACCTGGGTGGTTGGTTGGGTGCGTGGGTGCGATGAGGTAGAGTCGAAGCGTGAGCGATGAGGCCCTGACCACCGAGCCGCAGCCGGAGGAACGTCCGTTCGAGGAGTCTCTGCGCCCGCGCCGCCTCGCCGATTTCGTCGGCCAGACCCGTCTCACCACCAACCTGGGGGTTTTCATCAATGCCGCTCGCGACCGCGGCGAGGCGCTCGATCACACCCTGTTCTTCGGCCCCCCCGGTCTCGGCAAGACCACCCTCGCGCACATCGTCGCTAACGAGATGGAGGCCCAGGTCCACATCACCTCGGGTCCGGTACTGGAGAGGGCCGGTGATCTCGCGGGGATGCTCACCAATCTGCAGCCCGGAGATGTCCTTTTCATTGATGAGATTCATCGCTTGCCGGCAGCTGTGGAGGAGATCCTGTATCCGGCGATGGAGGATTACGAGCTCGATCTTGTGATCGGGCAGGGCCCTGCAGCGCGCAGCGTACGTCTCACGTTGCCACGTTTCACGTTGGTCGGCGCGACCACTCGTACCGGGCTTCTGACCGCCCCTTTGCGTGACCGTTTTGGCATTGTCCACCGCCTTGAGTTCTATCCTGGTGAAGATCTGGCAGTGATCGTGGCCCGCTCAGCAGGCATCCTGGAGATCGATCTGGCGGACCAGGCAGGCGGCGAAATCGCGCGGCGTGCGCGCGGCACACCACGGGTCGCCAACCGTCTCCTGCGCCGGGTTCGTGACTTCGCCCACCACCTCGGCAGCGATGCGGTGACCCTCGAAGCCACAGAGTGGGGGCTTGAGCAGATGGAGGTCGACGCATTCGGTCTCGATCACCTCGATCGGCAGCTGCTCACCACAATCATCGACGTCTATGATGGCGGGCCGGTGGGCCTCAAGGCCCTCGCGTCGTCGATCGGCGAAGACCGTGGGACCCTCGAGGACATCCACGAGCCGTACCTGCTGCAGATCGGGTTGCTGCAGCGCACCCCCCGCGGGCGTACGGTGACCGCTGCCGCTTACCGTCACCTCGGGCTCGATCCGACGGGATCGCCGAGAGACCTCTTCGACGAACGGAAACCCGAGTGACCCCAATCCCGGTCATCCTTAACCCGATCGCGGGTGGAGGTCGGTTGCTGCGCGAGCAGGGCCGTCTCCAGGCCGTTGCCACCGACCGCGGGTCTGAGCTCGACATCTGGATTTCCGAAAGCCCCACACACACAGTCGAGCTTGCTGCAAGGGCGGCCGCCGCCGAGCTCCCTTTGGTGCTCGCCTACGGCGGTGACGGCACCTACAACGCGGTGGCGCGAGGTCTTCTCGGCAGCGCGACCGCCATGGGTGTCCTTCCGGGCGGCACGAGCTCGGTCCTCGCTCACGAGTTTGGGGTTCCACGGCCGGCGCGGCGGTCGGTCGATGCGCTCCTGAGGGGCGAAGACCGGGCGATGCGGGTGGGGCGCACCGATGATGACGACATCGTTCTGTTGATGTTGTCGGCCGGACCGGATTCGCATGTGCTGGAAAGGTTGCGCCCGTCTTTCAAGCGGCTTGGCGGGCGGGTCGGTGTCGCTTTGCAGGCGGTGGTTGTAGCGATGACTGGCGAAGCATTGCCGCGGATCCGGGTGGCGCCCACCAGCACAATCGATGTGGCGGGTTGGGTGATTGTTGGAAACTCACGGTGTTACGCGGGAAGGTTTTGCGCTAC
>DAOWFV010000024.1 GCA_030637805.1 Acidobacteriota bacterium
CCAGGGGCACCACCACCGCCCCCCGCGCCTCCGCCTGGTGGGTGAAACCCGTGAGCAACGTGGACTTCCCCACCCCCGCAATGCCGTGGAGGTGAACGACGAGCGCGCTCTCGTCCTCGAGCAGACCGAGCAGGGTCTCGAGCTCCTTCTCCCTGCCCACCATGCTCGTCGAGGCCCGTTGAGCGAGAATATCTCCAACACGCCGAGGCATCTTCCGACCTCCAGCCATTCCGGCCAAACTCAGGGGCGAAACCGCCTAGTTCAGGAAAATAACGGAGTAATGATATCGCATTTCAGCGAAATACAGAAAGTCTGTTTACCTTATTAAGATGTCCTGGCTGCAATCAACCGGCGCCGATCAACGGAAGAATGTGTGAACCTGGTACCGCCTTGTTTGAGGCGCCGCACCGCGTTAACGCATGTGGGTGAGGGCCGAACCCATGTCAACCACCAGCTTGTGGGAACGCTCGAAGGTGTTTCCACCGTGCTTGGCCTGGATCTTCAGATACTCCGTCTCCAGCTCGCGCATCTCCGCAGCGTCCAGGGTGGAGCGCGCCATCGGGAAGAACACGTGGTCTTCGGTGTGGATGTGGTGTCGAAGAAGCGATGTGTATGCGCCGATGTGCTCCAGGAGAGCTACCGTCGCGTTTGGATCGTCTGCGGTATAGCCCTCGACCGCGTTGGCGATCCCGGTCACCAGCTCCCGCCCTCGTTCGTGTTGATGCCTTAGAGCCTCGAGCTGGGCGTCGATCTCGCCCTGGCGCTTCTGTGCGAGGCGCACGAAGAGGATGTGCTCCTCCTTGAAGTGGTGAAATCTGTCCGCGAATGTCCGCGAGAATTCGACGGCATTTTTGAAGAAGGCGCCCGGTGGTCGCCGGCCGTCCTCGATGTGACCGGCCGCCAGGGTCAGGTTGTCCAGATACTGGCGAATCAAACCGTGCTCGTTGGTGAGGGTTTCGAGAGGATCCATGATTACCTCCTGTGTTTTCCCATCGGATGCGAATGTTGCCAACTTGTGCCGCATTTTGAATTTTCGCCTTGATCAAAGTCAAGTCAATCAGTGCCAGGCCCCGCGACTTGACCAGGATTCCCATATCACCCCTTCGGTCGGGTCAGCTCCTCGAACGGCTCGTAGCCCCACAGTGGCTCGAGGTCGGGATCCCACCGGTAGAGGCTTGCATAGGTGATGCCCTTCTGCTGCTCGAGGCTGCGTCGGAGGTAGTCGATTGCGCGGTCGAGGTCGCCGAGATAACCCGCAACAAAGGCGGCATAGTAAAGGTTTTCACGAACCTCGAGCTCGGTGATAACGTTCTCGGCGGCCTCGCGGTCCCCGCCGTGGGCAGCGGCCATACCGACGCAGCTCAGGGCGTAGGCGTATCGGTCGGAACCCTTCTCGAATCGCTCGGTACGTCGCTTCGCCAAGGCCGCGTACTCGTCCCACCGCTCGGCCGCTCGAAGCGCGTAGAGGTAGCCTTGCTCCCGCCGCATGAGTTCGTCCTCGGGCAGTGATTCCAGGAGGTCGGCGGCACGATTCCCGTACTCGACGGACCTCTCCCGGTGTCCGCGCCCTGCCAGGTACATGCTCGCACTCACCATCACGGATACGGCATCACACTCCCCGCCCGGCAGCGAGCGGCACTCCTCCACCAGAGAGTCGAGCTCGTCGAGGCGATCCAGACCGGCAAGCGCCGTAGCCTCGGTCGCGAATGCGGTGGTGTCACCCGGCGCATCGCGTCGCATCTGGCGCGCGAGCTCCAGCAGTCCTTCATAGTCGCCGAGTCGGCCATAGGAACGCCTCAGCGCGACCAGTGCGTGTTGACGGTAACCGACAAACTCGCGGGGGATGTCTTCGATGAGGTATGCCAGCGCCACCACCTCGCCGGGTCGGTTGAGGTTCCCGGCCAACGTCGATCGGAGAGCGAAAGCCTGAAGATCTCTCGGAGCGAGCTCCTGGAGCCTGCGAGCGGCGCGCAGGGCCCGCCCCAGCGAGCCCTCGTACCAGCCGTCGTAGATCTCGAGCTCGAGGCTTTCGAACTCCGTGAGGCGGTGGGAGCGCTGCCGGATATGGTCCATATACGGAGCCGCCATCTCATGCCTGCCAAGGAGCAGGCTGCGTCCGGCGAGGAAGGCGGCCGGTCTCAGAAACTCCGGGTCCATGCCGAGGGCTCCCTCGATGCGGGCGGAACCGTCACCCCGTGAATCCTCTCCCCAAGACTGTTCCAACCCTGCCAGGAACTCGTGGAACGCGTCGTACCG
>DAOWFV010000072.1 GCA_030637805.1 Acidobacteriota bacterium
GGCGGCGGCAGGCGTGGCCCGGTCCATCCGGTAGTGGTGAAACTCGCCGGTCTTACGGTCGAGACGGTCCAGCCCGCCGCCCTGGGTACCGATCCACAGCCGGCCGGACCGATCCTCGAGGATGCAGCGAACGGTGTCGGCGCTGAGGCTGGAGGGGTCGTCGTCGTCGTGACGGTACCGCAGGACCTTCTCGGTGGAGGGATCGAAACGGTTGAGGCCGCTCTCGAATATCCCCACCCAGAGTATGCCGTCGCCGTCCTCGTAGAGTGCCTTCAGCTCGTTGTAACTCAGGCTGTTGGGATCGCCGGGCACGTTCTTGTGGACTGTGAACCGGTATCCGTCGAACCGGTTGAGGCCGTCCTCGGTGGCGAACCACATGAACCCCTTCTGGTCCTGAACCATCTGCTCGATGATGCTCTGTGACAGGCCCTGATCGAGCGAGAGGCGGTCGAAATCGATACGATCCTGGCCGGCGAGGGCCACGGCAGCGGCACTCGAGAGGACGATGAGCATCGTCCACCGGAAAACGACCGAGACCCGAGTTGAATTTCTCATTCCGCCGATCGAGTCTACCAGCCCCTGATCGGCGGAGTACCAGGAAAAGGAGTAGGGGGAGGGAGTTTTGAGTTTTTAGTTTTTAGTTACTGGCGCCTTGCAGCCGCGTAAACCGGAAATTCTGTCATCCTGAGCCTTCCAGGGCTCTTCGGGCCAATAGAACACAATATGACATCCAATTTGTGCGGCCGAGATCCGGCTTCGCCGATGGCTACGCCGGGACAAGGCTGGCCGCACTACAATATTCTCCTCTTGTGGCGCAGGCGTCTCGCCTGCACATTGTCGGCTCGGAACCCTGATGTCATTGGAAGCGGAGCGCCCCGGGCGCGGAGTCGAAGGATGACAGCGCTGTGGTCGCGCCCAAGCGCGGGCAGGAGGCTCAAGATACCCGACCGATTCTCGCGCCGGTAATTCCTAATTCCTAATTCCTCATTCCTCAGTCCTTGATCTCGGACTCCATCTCCTGGATGCGGCCGGCGATCTGTTCGCGGATTCGCCTGCGCCCCTCGAGGGTCTTCTCGATCGCCCCGGCCCCCTCGTCTGAAGTGGCCTTGGCCTCCTTGAGCTGCGCCTCGAGCTCGGCGATCTCCTCGTCGAAGGCCGTGAGCCGCTTTCTGAGGTCCTCCGCCTTCTCCACCTGGTCGGCCTTGTCGAAGACCAGGGTGTCGGGCCCACGATCACGGGTCGGTTCCGAGGGCTTTTCGGGTTCGATGCTGGGAATGAACACACGGTCGCCGCCGATCTGCCGTTGGTTCATGAAGGTCGGCGACACGATCTCGACGCCGTTGTGGTGCAGGCTGTCGAGCACCGCCCGGTGGAGCGCGCTCTTCGAGCCCAGGAAGGTCTTGGTATCGCCGAGCCGGCCCGACACCTCATAGGTTACGGAGAAGTCGCCGAGCGCGCGGATCCGCACAAAGGCCTCGACGAGGCCGGCGCTCTCGGCCGCCTGGATCAGAAGCTTCTCGATCTCGTCGTGATGGACGTCGTACCCGAGCGAGAGGGTGGCGGAAACGAAGGTGCCCGAGGGACGGATGACGGTGATGGCGTTGGAGGCAAGGTAGAGGTTGGGCAGAGTCACGAGATCGCTGTGGTCGTTCTGAATTTCGGTATGGAAGAGCCCGCGTTCGGTGACCCGCCCCAGGAAGTCGCCGACCCGGATGTAGTCGCCGGGCCCGAAGTTGCGGACGATTCGCAGCATGAGCCCGGCTATCGCGTTGGATGCGAGGGTCGTGGAGGAGAGGGCGATGACGGCGGTGATGCCGAGGCTGAAGAGCGTGATGAGGGAACCGCGGGTGCCCTCGGTCACCGGGAGGACGAGGACCAGGGCGATGAGGACCGCGAGGCTCAGCCCGACCATGAGCAGTTCGCGTCGGAAGCTATCCCGGCCGGGGACCTTCTTCGCACGGCGGCGGAGCCAGCGGTCGGCGAGCCACAGGGCGCCCCCTCCCAGCACGATGACCACCACTGTCGGCACCAACGCACGAACGGCCGCGAGGATGGAATGCAGGTCGATCACTTCACTATCTCCTAAGCTGGAACTTCCTCGAAATGATAGTAACCCGGACTTGACGGCGATCGATCGGACGAAGGAGAGTGGGCGCATGAAGAAGGCCGTGCTCGCGATCGATCAGGGGACAACCGGCTGCACCGCCCTGGTAATGGACCACGACGGCGCCGTCATCGGCCGGGCCTACGCGGAGATCACCCAGCACTACCCCGAGCCGGGATGGGTGGAGCACGACCCGGAGGAGATCTGGCGGGTGAGCCTCGAGGTTGTGGGCGAGGCGCTGGAGGCGGCCGCGCTGCCGGCGGACGGCCTCGCAGCCGTCGGCATCACCAATCAGCGCGAGACCACGGTTGTCTGGGACCGTGCTACCGGCGAGCCCCTGCACCGCGCCGTGGTCTGGCAGAGCCGGCAGACCGCCGACATCTGCGAGAACCTGCGTGCGAACGGCCTCGAACCCCTGATCCGCGATCGAACCGGCCTGGTGGTGGACCCCTACTTTTCGGGCTCGAAGGTGCAATGGATCCTCGATCGTTACCCCGATGCCCGGGAACGGGCGGCGGCGGGCGAGCTCCTCTTCGGCACCATCGACACCTGGCTGCTCTACCGGCTCACCGGGGGCGAGGTCCACGCCACCGAACCCACCAACGCCTCGCGCACCCTGCTCTACGACATCCGCCAGCAGCGATGGGACCCCGAACTCCTGGGGATCTTCGGCGTTCCCGAGGCGATGCTGCCCCAGGTCAGGCCGAGCGCCGAGGTTTTCGGCCTCACCCGCCCCTCGGGCGCCCTGCCGGGCGGGGTGCCGGTGGCGGGCATCGCGGGCGACCAGCAGGCGGCTCTCTACGGCCAGGGTTGCTGGCGCCCGGGGATGGTGAAAAACACTTACGGAACCGGCTGCTTCGTGATGCTCAACACCGGCGCCGAGCCCTACACCAGCACCTGCGGCCTTTTGACCACCATCTGCTGCGACGCCCACGGCCGCCCGGCCTACGCCCTCGAAGGCTCGGTCTTCACCACCGGGGCCGCGGTGCAGTGGCTGCGGGACGAGATGGGACTGATCGAGACAGCTGCCGAAACCGAGGAGGTGGCGAGGCGGGTGCACGACACCCAGGGCGTCTACATGGTCCCCGCCTTTACCGGCCTCGGTGCGCCCTACTGGGACATGCACGCCCGCGGCGCCATCGTCGGGCTCACCCGGGGCAGCGGGCGGGAGCAGATCATCCGCGCCGCCCTCGACAGCATCGCCTACCAGACGCGAGACGTGGTCGAGGCCATGAACTGCGACGCCGGCGTGCCGGTGAGCGAGCTGCGCGCCGACGGCGGCGCCTCCGCCAACGACCAGCTCATGCAGTTCCAGGCGGACATCCTCGACATCCCGGTAGTGCGGCCGAAGTTGGTGGAGACTACAGCGGCGGGCGCGGCCTACCTGGCCGGCCTGGGCTCGGGCTTCTGGCGCAACCCGGAGGAGCTCGAGGGAGCCTGGCAGTGTGACCAGAGCTTTACCCCGGAGATGGACGCCACTGATCGGGAGCGTCTCTACACTGGATGGAAGCGCGCTGTGGCGCAGGTGCGCAGCGACCGTCGGGAGGAAACGTGGTGAAGCACGACGAGGGCTGGGTCACGAACGCCGACGGGATCCGCCTCTACTGGCAACGCCGGGCGCCCGAGGGAGAGCCGGCAGCGGTCCTGCTCTTCATCCACGGCCTCGCCGAGCACTCGGGGCGGTACGGCCACGTGATGGACCACTTCGCCGGGAGGGGCTTCGACTGCTGGGCCCTCGACTACCGGGGGCACGGAAAGAGCCCGGGCCCACGCGTTCACGTGGATCGCTTCGGCGAGTTCCTCACAGATATTCGAGCCGCTCACGGTTTGGTGCGGGAGGAAAACCCCGGGCGGCCTCTCTTCTTCGTCGGCCACTCCCAGGGCGGGCTCATCACCCTGCGCTACACCCTCGCCCACCCCGAGGATCTCTCCGGAATCGTTGTCTCCTCGCCCTTCCTCGGCCTCCATCCCGACGCACGGCCGAACCCGGTGCTGCGATTCGTGGCGCGGCTGCTGTCGGCAGTGGCGCCCCGGTTGATGCTCTCCAAACCGCCGGACGCGAGCCTCCTCAGCCACGACCCGCAGGTCCCGGCGGCCTACCTCGCCGACCCGCTGGTGAGCCGTACGGTCTCGGCGCGCTGGTTCACCGAGGTGATGGCCGCGCACGCCAACACCCACGAAAGGGCAGCCGAGCTGCGCGTGCCGGCCCTTGTGATGCAGTCGGGTGACGACCGTCTCGCCGACCCCGAGGCAACCCGTGCCTGGGCGGCCGCCGCTCCAGCCGAGCTGGTGGAGTACGTCGAGTGGGACGGGCTCTACCACGAGATGTTCAACGAACCGCAAAAGCAGAAGGTCTTTGATCGCGTCGAGGAGTGGCTCAAAAAGTTCTTAGTTTTGAGTTTTTAGTTTTGAATTATCGGCGCGAGGGAACGGCAAAGTGGACTGGGGCGAAGTACCCACGCTTGGGCGCGACAGAAGAGCTGTCATCCTGAGCGGAGGCGTCACGTAGTGACGCCGTGACAAGTCGGGCCTCCGTTCGCTCAGGATGACCCGGGTTCGCTCTCTTGGGATGCATCGCTCCCCCGTGCGGGCGGCACCGGGTCGTAGCCGCCGGGATTGAACGGGTGGCACCTGAGGATGCGCCACACCGCCATCCAGATGCCACGCAGGCCGTGGGTCTCGATCGCCTCGGCGGCGTAGACCGAGCAGGTGGGCTCGAATCGGCA
>DAOWFV010000162.1 GCA_030637805.1 Acidobacteriota bacterium
AGCCGCCAGGTGGGTCGTGGGAGGACGCAAATCATCCATTTCGGGCAGGAGGTGGAGATCGGCCTCCCTGCGAAGGACCTTGCGCAGAAAGATTTCGAACTCCCGCGCGGCGGTGAGGTCCACCGACTGCACGCCCTCCCCTTCCCTCGGTTCGATCATGATCGGACCGACAAAGACCGTCTCCGTGCCCTCGAGGTCGAGCTCGGGCTTCAGGTGCAGCTCGATTCGAATCTCGCGGGCGCCGGCGCCGCAAACGGCCGCCACCGCGACAAACACGATCAACAGCTCAGTTATCTTCTTGCGCATCGTCCGCCCCTTCGTCCGGTGTCGGAGTCTCTTCCGGGACAGCTATGTTATTCGTGTAGAACTCCTGGAATCGGGTGTAATTCCGTCTCAACGCATCGTTGTTGGGCGCGATCGCGAGACCGGTCTGGTAAGTGAGAAGGGCTGCCTCAAACCTCCCGTTCGCCTCCTGTGCAACGGCGATGTTGTTGAGGATCCGCGGTTGGTTGGGGGTCAACTGGTCGGCATGTTCGAAACGCATCAGCGCCTCCTGCCAGTAGCCTCGCCGCGCGGCTTTGTAGCCCCACTTCATCTCGGCATCCGCCTCCCTGGCGTTGGGGTCCCCTGCGACGACTGTGCCTGCGGCCAACATCACCAACAACAGGAGCACTGCACCGGCTTTCGTGGCTCTGAGTCTATTTCGCACCGGATTCCACCTCCGCTCTCCGTTACTGACCACGGTGACGACCGCGGCCAGCCGATTTCCCCGATCAGCCCCCGGTAGGATAGTACCCGGTGATCGTTCGCACCTTGACCTTTTTTCGATCCACCTGGACCTTGATCTTCCGCAGCTCGTCCGCCGGTCGCTCCGAACTCGATGTGTAGGCGATCAAGTACTGCGTCCTCAGCTCGCGGTTGATCTCGCTGTAGATGGAGTCGAGCTCCGATTTCTCGGACATGAAAAACGCTCGCCCGCCGGTCGCACTCGCGAGCTTGCTGAGCTGCCACCTGGTAGTGACCTTGGTCGACGGAATGGCGACGCCGACGGTATAAATCGTCACTCCCATCCGCTGCGCATACCCGAGGGCGTCCCCAAACTCATTTTTCGACGCCGTGTCGTCTCCATCCGAAAGCACCACCATAGCGCGCCGTCCCGTGACCCCGGAAAACTGGAACAACCCCATGATCACCGCGTCGTACAACGCGGTCGCCCGGTCGGCGTAGAGAGCGAGCAGGGCATTCTCGATGATCGTGAAGTTGGCCGTGAAACCGGCGAGAATGTCCGGCCGGTCGGAGAATGTCTCGATGAAAGCACGATCTCTCGGACGGAGGAGATCACTCAGAAAGCCCATCACGACGCGCTGTACGGTGGGAAGGGTCAACGTCATCGAGCCCGAGGTATCGATCACGATGCCCATCCTCACCGGCAGGTCCCGGTGCAGGGAAAAGTGCGAGATCGTCTGCTCGACCTTGTCCTCGTAGACCGTGAAATCCTCGAGCTTCAGGTCCTCGACGGGATTGCCACGCCCGTCCAAGACGGTAACCGGCAACTCGATCGCCGTGACCTTGACCACGGCTCCGAATTGCGGGGAGTTGACGAATTGGATGTCCTCGGCCTGGGAGTTGTCACCGAGGGTGGCAAGAGCTCTCAGGTAGCCGAACTGCTCCACGGCGTTGAGGACCACCCACGCCTCGTAAGGCGGTTCGTGGATGGTTGTAAGGGGCTCGTCGTTCCAGAACAGCTCGAGGCGGTCCAGCTCGCCGTCCGATGGAATGTTGAGCTCGGCGGCCACATGCACCCGATCGCCATCGCTGTCCGCGGTGGAAACCGGCTTGAGCCGCACATAGAATCGCTCGCGGCCTACGTTGAGGGTGTAGCCGTCGCGGCCGATCTCCTCGCCGGACGCGTCATAGCCGACCACCATCACCGAGGTCAGCTTGGGCAGCGGCCCGACATCCAGGTCGATACCGAAGGGTGGACGGTTTTTCGTCAGGATCAACTCGTTGTCGAGGAAGAAAGTCACCTTCGCGACCTCTGGACGGGTCAGCGCCTCGAAGCGGACAAGGCCGCTCACAGCGTCGCCTTCGGGTCCCACCAATCGCAGAATTGGCTCTTCCTCTTCCTGTTCGTCACTCGCCACAAAGGTCTCGAGACCGATGAGCATGTCGGTCCCGTACTCCTCCGCGAAGTCTTCGAATTCATCGTCGGCCTCAATCACCGCCAGCGCCCTGTCGACCTCGAACTGATACTCCTGGATCGCGGCGTGCTTCGAGTGGACATCCTCCACCTTGACGCGGAGATGGTAGTCACCGGGCCGGATGAGCCGATCGAGAAGTAAACCCACGCGATCTCCCGCATGCGGCACGGAGAAGAGATAACGGAACCGGTCCACCATCACCTCCTCTTTGCTCGTTATTTCGCCCACCACGTCCAGCTGCACAACGTCGACGTCCCCGACTGGAGTTGTACCGAGCCCCGCCACCTCGACGTCGATGGCGAACCCGACCTCGACCAACCCGCCGCGGGCCGCGCGGGCGTTGTTTTCGATCGAAAACTCGAGCGGCTCCGCATGATCGTCCAGCAGGGCGGAGAACTCCATGAATCGATGCGAGGTGGACTCGAACTTCCCGCCCCGTCGGTCGACCTCGGGAAAGTGGTTCATGGCTCTCAGGTACCGCGGTTCGCTACTCCACTGCCGGGCGGCATTGAGGAGGCGCATCGTGACATCGCCGTTGGGGCAGCGAAATTGCGGGCTGTCAAACAAGCTGCCGGTGGCGGAGGGACCGCGCGTCTCCGCCGATCCGACGGAGGCCTGGAGACGCCGGTAACCGTCCATCGCGGTCCACATTTCCCAGCGATCCAGCGAGTATTCCTGGTAGAAGAGCACAACCACGTCCTCGCCGAGCCCCTCGAGGTAGCGCCAGCCCCAGAAGTCCATGGGCCGGAAGTAGGCTCCGCACCGGGGATTGTGACGAAAGGTCGGAGGGCCGTGGATCAACAGGATGCGGGCACGATCTTCCCTGGTGTTCCCGAACTCGAGCCGGGCGAGCTCGAGCCGCTCCTCATACAGGCTGCGGAAGGAGGTGCCCAGACCCGACTGTCTCCCCCAGAGGATCCAGAGCCGCTCGGCGAAGGCGTGGCGCTGCGCGTCGGTTTCCAAGGCCAGGAAGGCCCGCCGCTGCTCCTTGGTGATCAGTGGATAGACCTCTTCGTCGAGCCATATCCGCCAGCGAATCGGCAGCTCCTGCAACTGGACGGTTTCCTGCTTCTTTCGATCTTTCTTTTTGCCGCCGGAACCCGCGGCTGCCGGACTGCTAACCAACCCCGCGCACAGAATGCAAACGAGCAGCAGAGGAAAAATCCCTCGCTCCCGCCTGCTCATCTGTTCTTCCATCTCGATTTTCACCTCAACAGAGTAGCGCGGAATCTCCCGAGGTCCAGTGGCACGCATCCACTACCTCAGGCCACGCCGCACGGTCCCTCAGTGCCGCCTCGAACGTAGTCCTGCTAACTTATGCAACACCAGGAAACCAGGTTACCTTTCGCCTCCAATAGAAATACGGATCCAATCGCGGCTGGTTGAGGCAAGGGGTGGGTCAGTTCTCAGTTTTGAGTTTTTAGTTTTGAGTTACTGGCGCCCTTCCGGCTTCGCCCGCGGCTACGCCGTGACCAAGGCGGGCGCCGTGACCCCCCGCCGTGAGCGGGTTCAGGCAAGGGCGCGCTACCTCGGAGGTGCCTGGCATCCTCACGGGCAGAGTGCCGATAGGAAAGTCGCGCTGAAATCGGAAGCGCCCTCCAGAACACCGGGCGCGGGCAAGGACTACTCCAGGACACGGGAGGGGATCTACGTCTGCAGAACCCCGGTTTTGAACGGGGGGATCTCGGCCTGGTGTGCCGACGCGGCGATGCTGCGGGCCAACACCTCGCGGGTCCGCCGCGGATCGATGATCTCGTCCAGCCACAGCCTGGCCGCAGCGTATCGGGGGTCGGCGGCCGCCTCGTACCGCGCCTGAATCTCTCCCAGAAGCTTCGCCTTCTCCTCGTCCGAGACCTCCTCGCCGCGGTTCTTGAGCTGAATGGCGAGCAGAGTTTCCGATGCCTGTTGCCCTCCCATCACGGCGATCGATGCCGACGGCCAGGCGAAGAAGAAACGCGCATCGTACGCCCGGCCGCACATGGCGTAGTTACCGGCCCCGAACGAGTTGCCTATGAAGACGGTGAACTTCGGAACCACCGAGTTGGCGACCACGTTGACCAGCTTGGCACCATCCTTGATGATGCCCTCCCTTTCGGATTTCGAACCGACCATGAAGCCGGTAACGTCCTGGAGGAAGACCATCGGGATGCCCTTCTGATTCATCAGCTCCACGAACCGGGCGCCCTTGTCGGCGGCATCGGAGTAGATCACCCCGCCGATCTGCATCTCGCGCTCCGTGTCTTTCAGACCCCGTTTTCGGTGTACCACCTGGCGCTGGTTGGCGATGATTCCCACCGCCCAACCGTCGATGCGGCCGGTTCCGCAGATCAGGGTGCGGCCGTAGTTCGCCTTGTACTCGGAGAACTCGGAGCCGTCGAGGAGCACCGCGAGCAGCGCGTAGGTGTCGTAGGGACGCGAACGGGCAACGGGCAGCAGCCCCAGCAGGTCCTCGGAGTCGGCGAGTGGTTCCCGGGAATCGATGCGGTCGAAGGGAGCCAGCTGCGGATGGGACAGCTCGCCGATTCGGGCACGAATGTGCTCGATCGCGGATTGATCGTCGGGGAAGCGGTCATCGACGACGCCTGAAATGTCCACCTGGACCTCCGCGCCGCCCAGCGACTGGCCGTCCATCTGTTCGCCGATCGCGGCCTGAACCAGGTGGGAGCCGGCGAGGAAAATGGTTCCGGTGCCCTCCACGATCAATGCCTCGTCCGACATTATGGGCAAGTAGGCGCCCCCCGCAACGCAGGAGCCGAGAATGGCTGCGATCTGGTATATGCCCTGGGCTGAAAGGCGGGCATTGTTGAAGAAGACCCTTCCGAAGTGGTCGCGATCCGGAAAAATCTCGTCCTGCATGGGCAGAAAAACCCCGGCGGAATCCACCAGGTAAATTACGGGCAGGCGGTTTTCCATGGCAATATCCTGCGCCCTGAGGATCTTCTTGCAGGTGAGGGGAAACCAGGCTCCGGCCTTGACCGTAGCGTCGTTGGCGACGACCACACATTCGCGACCGCGGACCTTGCCCAGACCCACCACCACACCCGCCGCCGGGGCCCCGCCCCACTCCTCGTAAATCTCCCAGGCTGCGAAGGCGCCCAGCTCGAGCAGCTCGGTGCCCTCGTCGATGAGCGCGGAAACCCGCTCGCGGGCCAGCAGCTTGCCTTTTGCCCTCTGTCTTTCGGCGGCTCTCTCGCCGCCGCCTTCGGCGATGCTGCTCCGCTGGGCCTCGAGAATCCGCAGCTGGTTGCGCCAGTGGTCACGGTTCGTCTCGAAAGTGACGTCGCGGCGCACTGTGACATCGAGGACCTTGGGCATGGGTCGCCTCCTTGCGTCCGCCATTGTAGCCTCGCCCCGCGTTTCAGGCTCGTCACAACGTCCAAGGAACCTCCCCTCTTTCCCTCTTCCCGTCTTCTCCTCTTCCCCTTTTCACCCTTTTCACCCTTTTCACCTCTGTGCTGGTCCTCTGCTAAACTCACCGTCCGGATCGGAGAAGGAATGGCAAAGATCAAGCTGCGCCGAACCAACCGCGAGGAACTGCCCGGGATTTCGGTGCTGCGCGACGCGGTGGCGGCGGATCTCGACGCCTACCCGTCCAACCACGGAGTCCTCGATCTCGAAATGGATGTGGATCCCGACCTGCGCCACCTCATCACTCACGACCCGGACGGCTTTTTTACCGCAACCGAACGGGACGAGACCCTTGGATTCGCCGCTGCACACGTTCGCTCGCGGCAATGTGTCCTGTCCGAGCTCTGGGTCCTTCCGCAACACCAGGGGCGCGGCGCCGGTGCAACCCTGCTCGAGCGGGTTCTCTCCTACGGCGATCGTTCCGGCGCGCGCGAATTCCTGGCCTTGGTGCCGGTGGAACCCGCGGTCCAGGCAATGCTCCTCGACCATGGTTTCGTACCGATGGCGCCGGTCTACCTCTTCGGCCTGTCGATGGCCTCTGCAACAAAACTAGCCTCCGCACTGACCCGGCTCCTCCCGGGTAGGGACGTCACCACCGATCTCGTCACACATCGCGGACAGGCAGACCTCGACAGGATAGACCGCGTTACCCGCAACATCACCCGCCAGGTGGATCACAACTATTGGCTCAAGGACCTGGAACTCCGCGCCGCTTTCGTGCGCCAGGGCGAACGGATCGCGGCCTATTCCTACGGCGGCAAGTCGCAAGTCGGGCCTGTCGCGGGGAGCACCCAGGACGCGGCCCTGTCCGCCCTCGGCTGGGCCATCCATCTGGCGCTCGAGGCCGGGGACACCAACACCCTCCAATTACGAGTACCGGCTCCCTTCACCGCGGCGGTCGACGCTCTGCGGGAGGTGGGAGCGCGCATCGAGTCCACCCTGCTGGTCTACGGTAAGGGAGTGTCGCTCTCCTTCGACCGTTCGGTCTTCGGTCCGGTTTGCCTGCCATGAGGGAGATCCCGCGCGAACCTGCCCGGCGCGGGGCGTATCCGGTCTAGCTCGCGATGCGGCGACGAGTACACTACGAGGAGGAGCTCAATCCCCAACAACTTGCGGTAGTGATGCATCCCGGAGGACCTATGCTGGCCCTGGCCGGCGCCGGCACAGGGAAGACGCGCACTCTCGTCTACCGAACCTGCCGGCTGATCGAGGACGGCGTTCCGCCAGCACGCATCCTCCTGCTCACCTTCACCAACAAGGCGGCCCGGGAAATGATGGGTCGGGTGGAACAGCTGGTTGAGCGGGGAACCACCAGGGTCACCGGTGGGACCTTTCACTCCGCCGGCCACCGAATCCTCAGACGCTACGCGGAGCTGCTCGGATATACGGCGCGCTTTTCGATCCTCGACCGAGAGGACGCCTGCGAGCTCATGGGTGCGGCCCTGGCCGACATCAGTCCGGAAGTTCCAAGCCGGCGAACACCGCGAGCCCGGCTTCTGGTGGACCTCTACAGCTTCGTCATCAACACCGGCCACGATCTCGAGGCGGCTCTCTCCGACCGTGCACCCCAGTTCATCGACCAGGGAGAAATGATTGCCCGGGTCTTCAAACGCTACCTCGAACGCAAGAGGAACGCGGACCTCATGGACTTCGACGACCTTTTGCTCAACTGGCTGCTCTTGCTGACACGGTTCCCACGAGCACGCCAGGAACTCCGAGAGCGCTTCAACCACATCCTGGTCGACGAGTACCAGGACACCAACCGGCTGCAGGCGGACATCGTCGATGCCATGCTCGGCCCCGAGCGCAACCTCATGGTGGTGGGCGACGACGCCCAGTCGATCTATGCCTTTCGCGGTGCGGACTTCGAGAACATCATCGGGTTCCCGGAACGCCACCCGGACTGCACCGTGTTCCGGCTCGAGACCAACTACCGCTCGGTACCGCCCATCCTCCGCCTGGCAAATTCCTCCATCACGCACAACCAGCACCAGTTCGAGAAACTGCTGCGACCGGCCCGAAGCGGCGAGGAGGTACCGCAGGAGGTAGCTGCCCCCACGCCGGAGGCCCAGGCCAAGTACGTGGCGGACGGCATTCTGGAACTTCGCGAGGAAGGCTTCGAGCTCGAGGATGTGGCGGTTCTGTACCGCAACCACGCCCACTCTCTCGAGCTGCAAGTGGAGCTCACCCGGCGCAACATCCCGTATCGGGTTCGTTCCGGGCTTCGCTTCTTCGAGAACCGGCACGTCAAGGACGTTCTTGCCCATCTCCGCTTTATCGATAACCCGCGCGACGAAGTGGCCTTCGCGCGTCTCATCAAGCTCCGCGACGGCTTCGGGCCCCGGCTTGCAGCGCGCTTGTGGGAACAGCTCTCCGGCGCCGAGCCCGTGCGGCGACTCGAGCGCCTGGAACCCCAGAACCTCGCCCTCCCACGAAGCGCGAGGTCCTCACTCACCGACCTCAAAGCGCTATTCACCCAGCTCGCAGCACCCAGTCTCCTGGACCAACCGGGCGAAGTCGTCCGGCGGATCGTGGAGTCCTTCTACCGGGAGTGGGCGCGCGCCCATCTAGAAAACGCGGGCGCCCGACTCGACGATCTCGAACAGCTCGCCATCTTCGCCGATCCTTACCCCGACATCAGCGCCTTCCTCTCCGAGGTCACGTTGTTGAATGATCTCTCGGGAGAGGATGCGGCCCCGGGACCGCCCGACGAGATGGTGACACTCTCGACGGTCCATCAGGCCAAGGGCATCGAGTGGAGGGCCGTCTTCGTGATCTGGCTGGCCGAAGGACGCTTCCCGAGCTTCCGAGCGGAGGACGAGGAGGAGGAGCGGAGGCTTTTCTATGTCGCCGCGACCCGAGCTCGCGACCGGCTCCTCCTGGTCCGTCCCCAGATCGCCCGCGACCGGTACCGGGTCGACGCTCTTCTCGATCCATCTCGGTTTCTCCTGGAGTTGCCTGAGGAAGTGCGCGAGCTGGTGACCATAGAGGAAGAAAATCCTCCCGACGGCCTCGACCTTCTCCCACCCGGCGGGCGCTATCAGCTCCCGGCCTTTCTCAGCAGCGACTCCGAAGACGAGGACGGCGAGGACGGCGAGGACGGCGAGGTTAACTGACCAGGGCGAATCGTTAATTCTCAATTCTCAATTCTCAATTTTCAATTTTGTTTAGTCATCCAGACGTGAAAATAGTCCGGAATTCGGAACCCGCCGACAGGAGCGGATGTGGCCGCAGCCGGGGATCGCCGGCGAGCGGCCACCCGCTCATGGTGGGGGGTCACGGCGCCCGCCTTGGTCACGGCGTAGCCGCAGGCGAAGCCGGAAGGGCGCCAGTAATTCGGAATTATCGGCGCGCGGAGCCAACCGTGTGAATTGGGGCGCGTTGGCCGCTTTTGGGCGCCCTGACCGGACGTGCCGGATCAGGTCTTGACAACGGTGTTCTCGTGTATTAGAATATGCTTGAATGGTTATTAACTGAGTCGCACAGCGGCCCGACCATCAGATAGACAACTCACTCAAAGGAGCGATTCAATGGCAGTCACGACCCTCACCCAGGAAAACCTCGAAGATACAATCAACAACAACGATATCGTCGTCGTCGACTTCTGGGCCCCCTGGTGCGGCCCATGTCAGGCCTTCAAGCCGATCTTCGAGACCGCTTCCGAAAAACACAGCGACGCGGTTTTCGCCTCCTGCAACACCGAGGACGAGTCAGAGCTCGCGGCGATGTTCCAGATCCGTTCGATCCCGACACTCGTGGTCTTCCGTGAAGGAATCGGAATTTTCGGCCAACCCGGAATGCTGCCGGCGGAGGCCCTGGACGAGCTGATGGACAAGGTCCGTGAGGTTGACATGAACGAGGTTCGCGCGGAGGTCGCGAAGCAGCAGGAGGCCCCGGCGGACGCCTGAACTCCGGCCTGGCTTCTTCCGACGTCGGCTTTGTAATGCCCCAGAAACCACTGGCGGCGGGTTTTCCCGCCGCCTTGCTTTTGGTTGGCCGCTGGAGGGGATGAGTTAGGGGGTTAGGACGTTAGTCTCCTACCAACGAGATTTTACGCAGGATGGCATCAAGCCGTTAGCTGTTAGCCATGAGTAGGAGCGGTGCCAGGTCGCAGGCTGCCGCGCACATCCGTGAAGAATCAGACCTGAGACCTGAAGCCTGAGACCTGAGAGCTGACGCCTAGCTCCCGGCGGAGGCGGAACCTCTTTGGTTCCGGCTTCGCAGGGTTAGGGGGTTAGGAGGATCGACAGGTAACTCAGAAGCCTGATCGCAGCGCTCGGGCCCCGAGCATGGGATGCAGCGACGATTGGGGGTTCAGCGCCGTAGAACGGCTGGGAGTTCCCTTCTGCTATAGTCCGCTCCCGGATTGCAGAATGGAGACGGCATCGAGGTCATGATCGAAGACGACGGCCAGGGGAGAGTGGAGTTAAAAACCTACCTCGGGTGGTTGACGGTGGCGCTCGCCCTTTCCCTTCCCCTCTACCGCCCGTGGGTATCCCTGGCAGCCACCCTGATCATGCTGTTCTGGCTCTTCGGCGGGCGGTTGCGTCGGCGCATCGCCCCGCTCCGCTCCCACAGCCTCTCTCTCGCGGTACTTCTCTTCCTTGCATTGAACCTGCTCTCCCTGCTCTGGTCCAGCGATCCCGGCGCAGGCATCCGCTATCTTACGAAGTACCGTTATCTGCTGCTCATCCCGATACTTGCATCGTCGATCGGGCCCGTCTTCCGCCGCCGCGCAGAGACGGCATTCTCACTGGCCGCGGCGGTTTCGGTGATTCTCTCTTATGGTGTGTTCCTCAATCTGCTCCACCTCCGGGACGCGTTTCCCAGCAACCCGGCACCGACCATGTCGCACATCGACTACAGTATGGTGCTGGCCCTCTCATCCCTGCTGATCTTGAACCGCGTCCTCTACCAGCAGATGGGGAGGGGGCGCCGCCTAGCCTGGTTCGGGTGCTTTGTGCTCGTCGCCAGCGGGTTGCTGATCAACATCGGGCGAAGCGGTCAGCTAGCCTTTGCCACAGGGCTCGTAGCGCTTGTGCTCCACTGGGCGAGCGGGCGCTCGCCGAGGGCTGCAGTCGCAGCGGTCGCCGGCACCGTTCTCGCGTTGGCGCTGGTGGGGACGATG
This sequence comes from Acidobacteriota bacterium, assembly GCA_030637805.1. Taxonomy (GTDB): domain Bacteria; phylum Acidobacteriota; class Thermoanaerobaculia; order Thermoanaerobaculales; family Sulfomarinibacteraceae; genus Sulfomarinibacter. The sequence continues at coordinate 10,738 of DAOWFV010000162.1, forward strand.
GTCCCGAGGGTCAAGGCACGGGTCGATGAGGCGCGCCACGAGCTCCAGGCAGCGTTTGTGGAGCACGAGTACCGGAGCAATCTCGGCGAGCGCGTCGCCGCGATCACCGTCGCCCGAGAGATCTTCCGCAGTCGGCCGTTGTTGGGCACCGGCGTCGGTGGCAACATGCCCGAGCTTCGCAGGCTGCTCGACACCAGCTTTCAAGACTTGAAGCCGGCCGTGTACTGGTACCCCCACCTGCACAACCAGTATGCCCAGGTAGCAACCGAGCTGGGCCTGGCGGGTCTGTTGTCGCTGGCGTGGATTTTCTGGGCGCTCATACGCGGGCCCTACCGGGACCGGGGAACGGACGGTGCGGCAATCGTCCTTGCCAGCGTCTATCTCATCGGCTTTCTCGGCGATCCCTTCCTCCACAAACAGATTCCGCTGGTGGCCTTCGCGTTGTTTGCAGGGTTGATCTCGGGAACTGTGTTGGAGGACTCGCGAACAACTCCGAGTGAGGTAGTGACGGGCTAAGTCTACCCGCGCTCCTCATCCTCCCCGACCAATTCGCTGAGTCCCTCCCACGTCGAATTCTCGTCATCGAACTCGGGCAGCTTGGGCGGGATCCCCCGCTCGTCGTTGGCCTGCCACCCCCAGAGAATGGCGAACTTCATGTAGGTGCTATAAGACTGCAGAAGACAGAAGACCAGACCACGCGCGCCGTCGAGAATCCCCAGTTGCAGGATGTAGGTGCGAAAGAAGCGCCATGCCGGACGCAGAAACACCTCGAGGGCGCTTGAACGAACACCGTCGCGCCAACACTGCGCTGCACCCCAGTAGCCGTACTTCGCGAGGCGGAACGCGTACTCGTCAAAGCTGCGATCCACCATGTGGTGCTCGATGGGGTGGTCGAGAATGGGCGCCTCACCACTGGTATGGAGGAGCGAGTGCACCCGGCGGTTTTCGTAGTATGCGGTGCCACGACGAAAAAGCCGGGCAACGCGGTCATGCTGCCAACCCGAGAATCTGATTCGTTTGCCGAGAAGAAAGACATCTCGGTTCATCGTGTAGGCGTCGTGCTCCGGCCCGGCCGTCAACAACGCCACAACCTCCTCTCGCAGCTCCGGGGTACATCGTTCGTCGGAGTCGAGGAGGATCACCCAGTCGTGGCGTACGTGCTGTAGCGCCCAGTTCTTCTGAGCGCCAGCGCCGAAGTAAGGGCGCTGGAAGAAGCGTACCTTTTCATAGCTTTGGGCGATTTCTGGGGTGCGATCTGTCGAGAACGAGTCAACGAGAATGATCTCGTCGCACCACTCGAGGCTCTCAATACAGTCGGCGATGTTGTGTTCCTCATTGAATGAGGTGATCACGCCGGTCACCGAAGGCCCCCGTCTGCCGCTCTTCTCTTCGCTGCCTTCCATCGCCCATCACCGTCCAAAGTTGGTTTGCATACAGGGTGGTCCGGCGGATTCGACCTCTCCCACGCGCCTCGGATACCACCCGGATTGTGCCGATCCTAGCACATCTTCGAGCACTCCCGGGCCGTCCCGGACGTGGCGGATTCGGCGCTGTTCTCCGACCGGAAAAAAGTCTCTATACTGTTAAACTTTCGCAAATCCCCGGGACGATCTTGCGTTGATTTGGGTTATGATTGATATATGTCTGAGGCGCAACGGCATGTCCTGGTGGTCGGCGGTGAAAGCAACGCGCTCGAGCGCGTGGCGCCGATGTTGCGGCGCGCCGAGTTCAACGTCCACACCGTGGACCCGTCTCCCCAACTTCTCGATCTCGTCTTGAGCACCGCCTTCGAGCTGATGATCGTGGGTTTTCCACTGACCGGCATGTCCATGGACGACCTCCTGGAGGCGATTCGCGACGAGGGTTCGGCCTGCCGCGACACCGGGTTGTTACTGCTCGCTGAGCCGGAGCTTCTCGACGACGCCCAGGCACTCGTCGATCTCGGCGTGAACCGTGCGATTAGCGCCGACTGGGCCGACGCGAGAGTGTGGCAGGCCGTGGTCGACCTGCTTCAGATCGCTCCACGAGTTTACATGCGAGTCCTTCTGCACGCCGACGTAGACGTATCCGTCGACCGCAATCGCGCACTTTACCGCACGGTCAACATCTCGTCCTCGGGCGCACTCCTCCAGGGATCCGATGAGATCCCCATGGGGTCCAGTTTCGACTTTCTCTTCCGCCTCCCGGGCGGAGGCTTGATCGAGGGGACGGCGGAGGTAGTGCGCCACACGAATCCACTACGGGAGGGAATCGAAGGAATCGGCACGCGTTTCGTCGGTTTTCTCGAAGAGAGTGAGGTTCGCCTCGGAGATTACCTCGAGCGTCAGTACCCCTTCGGCAGGAGGACGTAGAGACGCCCTGAGTGCTGCATACGTCCGGCCACCTCGGCAGCCTCGTCTCCGGCGCCCAGGAAGAGATCTACCCGTCCCGGCCCACGAATCGAACCGCCGGTGTCCTGGTTGAGGGCGAAACGGGCAAATCGGCGCTCGCCACCTCCCGGTAACGGAAGCGCCCCCTCGATGTAGACCACCACGGGCGCCGGAAAGAGACGACGATCCGTGGCGATCGAACGGCCGGCGGTGACTGGCAGCTGGTAGCACCCGAGCGGACCGCCGCTCGCTTCCAGGGGGCGGAAGAACACGTAGGAAGGATTGTAGGAGAGGACCCGGCGCAGCTCCTGGGGGTTGTCCGCGAGGTAACTCCTGATGGCCTGCATGGACATTTCTTCACGGCTGACCACATCTTCGTCGAGAAGCAGCTTGCCGATCGACCTGTAGGGCCTGCCGTTCGAGCGGGCATAGCCCGCCCGAATGCGCGTTCCATCCGGGAAAATCAGGGTCCCCGAGCCCTGCACCTGGAGAAAGAAGACGTCCACCAGATCAGCCAGATATCCAAGCACCGGCACCGGCGCCCGGAGACCCTTTTCGAAGTCGATCTCCTCGCGCTCCGCGTACGGGACCACCTGACGCCCTTCGACCCGACCTACCAGTGTGGGGGAGGCCGGCTCGAGCCCAAAGGCCTCCAAATTCACGGTCAAAAGATCATCTGGAACCCCGTAGACAGGGTGCTCGAACGGCGGCTCCGGCCTTCGGCGTGCTGCAACCAGCGGCTCGTAGTACCCGGTAAAGAGAACATCGCCGTGGCCGTCGCGACCCACGGAGCGCAGGAGTACGAACTCGCGCCGGAGGATTTCGGTCCGCCGCTCGAGGTCGGGCTCGTTGAGGGCAATCTCGCACAGGCGGCTCACGCCAGCTGCCAGTTGTGCAGCAGTGCGTTTCTCGCCTCCGAAAGAGAACACGGTCTCGGCCGGGAGCTCCTTGAGATACGAGGTCGAGTAACCACAGGCCTCGGCAAAGCTGCCAGGATCGAGATCGTCCACCAACAGGGGCCACTCTCCCACCGGCACCCGCTCGACCACCGCGTCAGGGACCGGCACGGTTCGCGCCCGCGGGCCGGCAGCACAGGCTGAGAGGGCCAGGGCAAGGGAGGCGGCGAGCCCCGCGGTCAGCGCACGAGAACCAGAGACAACCATGGCCAGTAGGTGATCACCAGCACCGCGATCACGAGAATCAGCAGGAAGGGCAGCGCCGCCCGGTAAAGCATGACGATGGGCTTCTCGAAGCGATAGCTGGCGATGAACAGGTTCATGCCCACCGGCGGCGTGCAGTAACCGATCTGCATGTTGGCGAGGAAGATCATCCCCAAGTGAATGGGGTCGATCCCGAAGCCCGCCGCGATGGGCAGGATCAGCGGGACCACGATCACCAACGCCGAGAAGATGTCCAGCATCATGCCCAGAACGAGCAGGAAGACGTTGAGCAGGACCAGAAAGGTGAGCTTCGAGGAGATGTGGGCGGTGACCAGGGTGAAGAGCTTTTCCGGCACCTGGGCGTCGATCATGTAGTTGGTGGAGGCCAGTGATGCGCCCAGGATGATCAAGATGCCCCCGACCAGCAACATCGAATCGCGCATGACGCCAGGCAGACGCCGCAGGGAGATCTCGCGATAGATGAGGACCTCCACCACCAAAACGTAGATGACGGTGACCGCGGCCGCCTCGGAGACCGCGAAGAAGCCGCTGTAAATCCCGCCGAGAACGAGAACCGGCAGCGGTAACTCCCAGATCGCCGCGCGCAGGGCGGCCGCCGCCTCGCGTCGATCGAAGCGGGGCCGGGGGGACCCGGCGCGCAGGTGCCGGCCCTCCCGTATGGCCCACGCCGAGAGCAGGACGAGCATCAGGGTTCCAGGGAGAATCCCGGCTTTGAACAGATCGTCCACCGGCTGCTCCGCCACGATTCCGTACAGGATCAGCGGTAACGACGGGGCGAAGAGCAGGCCGAGACTGCCGGAGGTGGTGATCAAACCGAGGTTGAACTGCTCCCGGTAGCCCGCCTCCGCGAGGGCCGGGTAGAGCAACGCCCCCATGGCAATGATGGTCACGCCCGTAGCACCCGTGAACGCGGTGAAAAGGGCGCATACCGCGAGCGCCACCACAGCGAGACCACCCGGCAGCCACCCCAGGACGGCGTTTGTCACCCTCACCAGTCGCCGCGGGGCCTGGCTCTCGCCGAGCAGATAGCCAGCGAAGGTGAAGAGTGGGATCGCGATGAGAACAGGAATTTCGGAGACCCGGTACATCTCCATCGGCACGATCATCGGGTCGACGCCGACCCGTTGAAACCCTATCAGTGCCCCCGCCGCGATGATCGCGAAGAGCGGCGCACCGAGCACCGCGAGCAGAACCAACGCGATCCCGATGAGAATCACTGCTCCTCCTCCTCCACCACCCCCAACCGCAGGTGATGCCAGGCGAAGAGCAGATAGCGCAGGGCGATCACGCCGAAAGCCAAAGGCAGGATCGTCTCGCAGACCCAAAGCGGAACCCCATTCATCACCATCGATCCCGCGGCGCGGTCGTCGAGCACCAGGCGGCCCGCGTTCCAGGCGACGACCCCTGCCACCACCGCCGTAAACAGATCGGTGACGACCCTCATCCGCGCTTTCCACCGGTCGGGCAGGAATCGCGACAGCGCATCGATGGATATCTGCCTGTCGCTTCGGGTCGCAACCATGGCGCCGATCATGCCCACCCAGAGCACCGCCACCCGAAGCAACGGGTCCGCCCACAGGAAGCTGGTGTCGAAGAGGTTGCGGAGCACGATCTGGGCGCCCGAGACGACCACCATCGCCGCCAGCAAGATGACCAGCAGAGCGTCCTCGAGAACCCGCGTCAGCCGGAGCAGGCGGGAGGGCAGGGATTCCTCGTCCACCGCCATCCCTCAGTTGTTCGGTGCAGTCGGGGCCTGCTGTTCCCGGTAAGTCTTCAGGATTCCCTCGATCTCGGCCACGAGCTGCGGATCGTAGCGCTCCGCCGCAATCAGATTCCGGGTGGCCTCGGCGGCAACCGTACGCCATTGTGCCCTCGCCTCGTCGGTTGGATCGACAAAGGTGACCCCCTGTTTGGCGAGCGCCTCCCGAGCCTGCTGGTTGTCGATCCGGGTCCTCCTGTCCAGCGTCCGGGTGACCTTGCCGAGCACCTCGAGGACGATCTCCCGATCACCGGGGTTCAAGCGGTTGAACGCCTTCCCACTGATCACAATGGCGCCGCAGACGTAGGTGATGGGCAGGTCGGTAACGTATTTCGCCTTGGTGAACCACTGCAGCGCCACCGCGCCGATCGGCGGTGCGGCGACGGTGTCGACGAGCCCTGTCTGCAGACCCGTGAGAACATCTGAGATCGGCAGGGGCACCGGCGACAGGCCGGCGGCGTCCAGA
>DAOWFV010000062.1 GCA_030637805.1 Acidobacteriota bacterium
ATCGTTTCGCATTGCGGGCAGCCCGCCCCACACGGCGCAGGTGCCGATGGCGACGAGAAAGGCGGAGCGAGCGCGGACCGTTTTCAGGGTCTCGAGATCGCGCTCGGTGGCCACCGCCCCCTCCACGAAAGCGATATCGAGGCGGCAGTTCGAGTCATTGTCCGACTTCACCATCACCCAGTCGACGATCTCCACCGCCTCCGCGAGCCAAAGCAGCTCGTCCTCACAGTTGAGGATCTGCAGCTGGTCGCCGGCGCAGCCGGTGAGCCCGAAGATCCCGACCTTGGGTCTGTGTTTAGCCCGCACTTCTCACCGGGTTTCGTCGCGAGGCCGGCGAGGTGCTGTGCCCAGCGGGGTTTTCGACCCGAGGGGCGCGGAGTGCGTACTCGATAGTACGTCGAGCGCCCCGAGGCGAGAAAACACCGTTGGGTGCGGTGCATCGCCGGCCGCAGCAGATAGCTGGTGAGAAGTGCGGGCTAGTGGTCATCCCCTCTTTCCTCAGGTGTAGATCAGTTCAGGGAGATTGATGGCATCCCAGTACGAGAAGACCGGCCCATGCAGGCAGGTGAAGGTGTAGCCCACAGCGCAGTGCCCGCACTTGCCGACGCCGCACTCCATGCGGCGCTCGAGGCTGAGGAAGATGCGGTTCTTGCCGAAGCCCGCGTCCACCAGCTTCTCGAGCACGAACTCATAAAATACCGGCGGACCGCAGGCGACGGCATAGGTCCGATCGACATCGAGTTCCACATCGTCGAGGAGCTCGGTGACGACGCCTTCACGTCCGTTCCATATCCGGCCACCAGCCGAATCAACCGAGAGCACGATCTCTGCGTCGCCCCGACGTGCGAGGGACTCCAGCTCGTCACGGAAAAGCACCTGCTCGGGTGAGCGGCTGCCGTAGAGCAAAATGATGCGGCCGACGCTCGAGCGGAGGTCGAGCAGATAGTGCAGGAGGCCGCGCAGGGGCACCATTCCCAACCCGCCGGCGATCATGAGGACATCGTGATTGCTGAAACGTTCCACCGGGAACCCGTTGCCGAGCGGTCCGCGGATGCCCAACTCGTCCCCCTCGCTAATATGGTCGAAGAGGTAGTTGGTGAGGGTGCCGGCCCGACGGATCCCAAGCTGGAGAATCCCGGGGCGGGTAGGTGAAGAGGGCAGCGAAAAGGGCCCCTCGCCGACTCCGAGCACCGACAGCTCCACGAACTGCCCGGGGCGCCATGCGAAGGTCCTGGCCAGGCTCCCATCCGAGAATCGAAGCTCGAACAGCCGTACGTCGGGCGTCAGGTCCTGGATACGCATTACTCGCGCCGGTGCCGGCTGATAGGGGTTGGCCCCGGTCGCGAGCTCGCGGGGCGCACCGCGCACCTTGAGCGGCTGGGGAAGCTGGAATTTCACAGCTCACCTCGCACGTACTGGAAGACCTCGACCACGTTGATCCCGGTGGGGCAGTTTTCGATGCACCGTCCGCAGCCGACGCAGGACGGCATCCCGAACTCTCGCACGAAGGCCTCCTGCTTGTGGTAGTAGCGTTGGCGCACCCGATCGGCACGGTCAGCGCGGAAGTTGTGACCGCCCGCGACCACCGCATAATCGCGGTAAAGACAGGCATCCCAGATCCTGACCCGTGAGGAGTCGCCACCGGGCCCCACCTCGTCCATGACGTTGAAGCATGAGCAGGTCGGACAGACCATCGAGCAGGAACCGCAGCACAGGCACTTCTTGCCCAGCTCGTCCCACACCGGATCGTCCTTCTTCAACTCCAGGACATAGGGAAGATCGGTGACGTCGATCTCGAGGGAAAAGGCCTCCTCGCGCTCGCGCAGGCGCCGCAGATAGTCGCGGGTATCCTGCCGGGTCGCCGCCTCGAAGAGGTTCGGGTTGGCACGCACGATGTCGTCCCCCACCGAGGTCCCTACCGCCACCAAAAAACGCCCCTCCAGAGGGGTGAGAAAGAGATCGAAACCATCGTCGACGGAGGAGGTGTCCATGGACTCGCAGAAACAGTGCTCGTCCGGCCAGCATCCGTAGCCGATGACCACAAGCTGCTCGCGGTTGCGCTGGTAGTAGGGATCGGCGTAGTCCGTGAGGTAGAGAAGGTCGAGAATCTTCAAGGCGTGGACATCACAGGCGTGGACGCCGAATAGCACCTGGGCGCCGGCGTCATTGTCGAGCGGATCGGTGGGCGCCTCTCCCGTGCGCCCCGACAGCATGGTGAACCGTGGCTTCAACAGCAGTTTCTTGAAGGGCACGATCGTACGCAGCGCCTCCGGGCGCGCCCGCCGCACATCGTCGTCGATCACCTCGAGCGAGAAAACGTCGGGGGCGCGCTCCACCGGCGCCCACACCCTCCCCCACTCCTTGAGCGCCTCGAGAAGCTCCGGCAGGAGAGCGGAGTTCATCCGGAGTGTCTGCATGCCAGATCACCCCGTTTCGTGAATAATTTCACATTCACGTGGTCAATATCGGTCCCGGCCTCGGAGTTGGCAAGACCTCGCTATCCGCCGGATCGGCTTATTCGAGAAAGGGATCGGATCACCGGTTCTTCATGCGATAACAATTCTTTAACAATCTCTGATTTTTTTAATCGCAACTGAGACGCAGTCTGGACGTAAGTTTAATATCTCCTACAGTCAAGGCCGTCCCCTGCTCTCCCGCGTAACACCCCGTGTTCCAGCACCTTCGGGTCAGGAACTTGGAATTCCGGACCGGCTTATGAGTTTGCGGGCCTTTGGTGACCTGTCGGAAAGTGCACGAAACGCCGCCGAGGCCAATGTGGGATACGTCACGCGCTCAACGGCGTTCAGGAGGTAGAATAATAATGGCCTGAGCGGTAGTGCTTGTCACGCTATCGACTCGAGGCGTGGTCCAACAATGAGCTCCAACAAGACCTACCGTGCGGATCTGGTCCCGGCGGCCTTTACGGGTGGGTCGGAGAATACCCTGATCATAGATTCGGAGGCTGAGGGCGGAGGCTCGGTTTCCCTGCTAGAGACCGGAAGGAGCTGGTGATGAACAATCGAGGTTTCACTTTCGTGGAGGTTTTCATCATCCTCGCCTTCCTCTCCGTTGTGGCGGCCATCACCATCCCGGCGGGCATCAACCAGATCGAAAAGGCCAAGCTGGCCCGCTGCATGGCGGATCTCCGCGCCGTGCAGGCCGAGGTTTGGAACTGTACCCCGGATGGCTTGATCCACCCGCAGGGCAAGGAGTTCTGGGACTGCGCCTACGGGGGCATCAAGCCCGGGCCGTTCGTCTACCTCGTGGACGGCGACCCCAACGCCGGCCACGGCAACGACATCGACGGCGTCGACGAGGAGAACCCGGGCGCTTCGGATCCCGATGACGAGGACATCCGGTTCGTGGTGTATTGCAAGCACAACCACCGCGACCTCGCAGACTACGTCTACATCTCGGATCACGGGCCGCCGGTCATCGTGAGCGGGCCGGACGACGATCCGGGCTGGCGCGCCTGGGAGAAGTGGGAGTTCAAGTTCTAGCCCGTTCCCGTCCAGAAACTCTGGTGGGAACTGCGCAGTTCTCGATGCAGAAACGAGCGATTTTTGTGCAAGTTCTAGGAAGACAAGGATTTCCGCGGAGGCGTACCCGAGTACGCCGCACAAG
>DAOWFV010000124.1 GCA_030637805.1 Acidobacteriota bacterium
ACTCTCCTGCTTCAGGGGATCCTTCGACTCGCTCCGGCCCTGCGGGCCTCCGCTCGCTCAGGATGACAGGTTTTCCGGTTCGCGCCTTTGCAAGGCTCCGGGCTCGCGCTACCGGTAACAGGCGCGACCTTCTGTGGTCGCGCTCAGGCGCGGGCAATGCGCTTCAAGTCACGCACTCGCCCCCTCGCGCCGATAATTCAAAATTAAGAATTGAGAATTGAGAATTCGTCCTCGCCTCTTCGCGCCAGTAACTCAAAACTCCCTCACCTGATCGTCCTCGGATTTTGCACCTCGACGCCCCGCTCCACGGCCTCCACCTTCAGCGTGCGCACGCTTTCCTTCGACGGCGTCGGCGCCCGAAAGCGGAGGGCGACTCCGGAATCGAGGACGCGGACGTATCGATCCACCGCCAAGGGGAGCTGATCGATACCCTGCGCGAGGAAGAGCCTGCCCCCGGTGGCGCCGGCGAGCTGCTGGAGGTTCTTTCGCGTCCGTTGGCTGAACTCGTTGTTCCACAGGGCCATCACCAGAACCGGTACGCCCGCATCGGCCGCCGCCTCCGCGGCCTCTTTCCACGCCGCCTTGGTCGGATCTCCACTACGCCCATCGGTGAGGACGACGAGAAATGTGCGGGCTCGCTGTCCCTTGAACAGGGCCAGCGAGGTCTCGATCAGCTCCGGCAGATCGCCGCCGCCGCCGGCCCGCAGGGCCCTCTCCAGCGGTGAGGCATCCTCGCTCCAACCACTCCCCTCGCCTCCCCCCGTCGCGGCGGCGAAGAGCCGGCCCCGGCCATCGGTCGCACGCCTCGCGAGCGGGCGCAGGTATCTCCTGATTTGTTCGAAGTCGCTCGCCCCGGCCGGCGAGAGATCAACGGCGACGCCAAGGAGCAACGGGGCGTTCCCCGCATCACCGATGTCTTCGATCGTCACCCCATCGCCGTCCACCCGCAACCGAAGATCCTCAGCGCCGAGATCCTGGACGGGATTCCCGTCCCGCATGACGACCACGGTGAGATCCATGGTCTCCGGATCCGCGGCCTCCCAGGCTTCGTAGGCCACCAGAGGCACGACCGGCGCCGCAATGGGCTCGGCCCTGACGGAAGTGGGTGGCGGTGGCTCCTGCCGAAGAGGCTCCACTACCGGAGGCGGGGCCGGCGTCGGCTCGGATATCCCCACCGGCTCGGCTTCCTCGATTTCCGCCGTCGGCAGCGGCGCCTCGGTCGGGGCGGCCTCGCTCACCGCGGGGGTCGGCAGCGGCGTTTCCTCCCGTACCGGCACGGGGGTGGGCAGCGCTGCCGGCACAGGTGGGGCCTCAGCCAGGTCCACAGCCTCTTTCTCAGGCTCCCCCTCCGTCGCGGTGAGCTTTCGAGCAGGGTCGGGAGTCGGCGACCGAACGGAGTCCACTCGCCCGGCGGTGATGGTGCCGGCTGCGGTGGTGGCGGACGGCGGCGTCTCCCCCGCAGTCTCTCGCGGAGGCGGATCATCAAGCGGGGTCTCCTCGACGGGGGGGCCCTTAAGCCGGCCATCGTCACCCGATCCGAAAATCGGGATGCGAACCCGGCCTACCCACAGGCCGGTGTCCTCTCCGCTCGGGCTTATGATCTCCACCCGCAGGTCGTGTTCTCCTGGAGGCCAGGGGACCTCAACGCGAGCGCTGCCGTCGCTCGCGACTCTCACTGCCCACAGGGGGCTGACACCGCTCGGCGCCCCGCCGTCGAGCTCCAGCCGCACCATCGCGTTGGCGCCGATTCGGGAGCGATCTTCCGGCGATACCTGGATGATCACCGCGACGAGCGTCTCGTCGTCGATCCCGCGCAACGGCTCCACCTCGACCCTCATGGCGACCGGGGCTCCGGCAGCAACACAGAGGGCTCCCAGCAAAAGCACTACCAGCGAGCTCGCCTTCAATAATTGCACGGTACTTCTCCTTCGGCGATTGTCGCACGGCACCGTGCGACCTCGCCGAAGTGAATCGCTCGTGGCGCAGAGCCGAGCTCAGGCCGCCGAATGGAGCGCGAAGACCGCCCCCTGCGGATCGATGCACTGGGCGATGAGGTCGCCGCCGGGCACCTCCATGGGCCCGTTCAGCACCTGCCCACCCAGTTCTTTCACCATTTCGACCGCCTGGGTTACGTCATCCACCTTGATGTAGTAAAGCCACGCCGGCGGGCCGGGCATCTCCGCGGGCTTCTTGAACATGCCGCCGAGGGGCACCCCGCCGCGGCCGTAGATCTGGTAGATGCCCGCCTCACCCATATCCATCGTCTCCTGTTTCTCCCAGCCGAAGAGGTCCTGGTAGAAATCGTAGGCGCTGGCGGCGTCGGAGGTGGCGAGCTCGTGCCAGGAGAACTCGCCCGTCTTCGAAGGACCGGCCGGCTCGGCGCTCTCCTCGGAAGACTTGTAGATGGCAAGGACCGCTCCCTGGGGATCGCCCACCACCGCGAAGCGGCCGGCGCCCGGGATCTCAGTGGGTTTGTGGTGAATTGCGCCGCCCAGCCCGCTCACCCGCGCCGCTGTAGCATCCACGTCCGGAACCTCGACGTAGGCCAGCCAGTGCGGCGGCGCTCCGGCCTCGCGAACCTCCGGCGGGAGCTCGGTCACTCCCCCGAGCGGGGTCTCCCCGTTCGCCCACATCGTGTAGGGCTTGTCCCCGCCCTCCCACTCCTGGGTTCCCCAGCCGATCAGCTTGGTGTAGAAGTCGATCGCCGCCTTCGGGTCCGAGGTCATCAGGTCGAACCACACGAATCGGCCACGGTTTTCAGATTGCGCCATTTTCAGCTCCTTTCCTCTCTAAATTGAGTCCAAGTTTCAATACGATAATACTCCGCCGAGGTTTCAAACAGCTGGAGCGCACCCGGCCGGACCCTTGACCCGCATATCTCACCAGCTTGGATATGCGGGTTAACCCCGTGGTAGCATCTACCTGAGAAAGCCGAAGCTCCAGCCAGCAGAGGATTGTCGGGTACAACCCGGAGTCGAGCGGAGGATCGGATGCCGAAGTTTCGCAAAATGTCCGCCTTCTTCTTTGCACTCCTCTTCGCGCTCTCCGTAGGCGCTGCCGAGGACCCGGAAGGAACCCCGCCAAAGCTCGTCCTCGTGCTTTCGGGCGGCGGCGCCCGCGGCGTCGCCCACGTCGGCGTGCTCAGGGTCCTCGAGGAGCTCCACATCGCTCCCGATCTGATAGTGGGCACGAGCATGGGATCGATCATCGGCGGGCTCTACGCCGCGGGGTGGTCGCCCGACGACATCGAGGAGTTGGTCGATCTCATTAACTGGGATGAGGTCTTCACGGATCGCGTCGACCGCAAGGACCGCAGCTTCCGGCGCAAGCAGGACGACCGGCCGGTGATGATCCAGGGGCGACTGCACTTCGACGGATGGAAGCCCACGCTGCCGGCAGGAGTCATCGAGGGTCAGAAGCTCGAGCTCATGCTGCGGACCATCGAGGTGCTGTCAGTCACCTCGTCGGACTTCGACCGCCTGCCCATCCCCTTCCGCGCGGTGGCGGCGGACATCGCCACCGGGGAGGCGGTGATCCTCGACTCGGGCAGCCTTGCCCAGGCGATGCGCGCGAGCATGTCGGTCCCGGGCGCCCTGCCCCCCGTCCGGCTCGGCGGATACGAGCTGGTGGACGGCGGCATCGCCGCCAATCTGCCGATCGGCATCGCCAAGGACCTCGGCGCCGAGCAGATCATCGCGGTGGACATCTCCAGCCCCCTTCTCTCGGAGGACGAGAAGTTCGACACCTTCATGTCGGTCTTCACCCACCTCAACAGCCTCCTAACTGTCAGTAACCGTAACCGCGACGTGAGACTTCTCGGTCCCGATGACCTCCTGATCGTGCCGGAGCTGGGCGACATCTCCTTCGTCAGCTTCGACCGGCTCCAGGAGGCGGCCGCAATCGGAGAAGAGGCCGCACGACTCAGAACCGACGAGCTGCGCCGCTATACCGCGGACAACAAACGGTGGGCCACATTCGATGCGCGCGACAGGGCGCAACCCCACGAGCCAATCGAGGTCGACCGCGTCCGCCTCGACAACACCAGCCGCATCGACGACCGCGTCATCCGCGACGAGCTCGAGATCGAGCCTCCGGAGGTCCTTGACCGGAAGGAGCTGGCATTCGACCTGCTCGAGCTCTACAACACCAGGTACTTCGGCAACATCGCGTTCCACATCGACGAGGTGGAGGGCGGCGTCCGCGAGCTGGTCATCGACACCCCGCCGCCGCCGCACGGGCGCGGTTCGTTGCAGGTCGGTCTCGCCTTTCTCGACGACTTCGACGGCGGCGACACCTACTCGATCAAGGCGCGCCACCAGCTCCTGCCCGTCAACAGCCGCGGCGGTGAGTGGGAGACCCTTCTCCAACTCGGCACCGTCAGCGGGGTGGCCTCGGAGTTCTACCAGCCCCTCGACTGGGCCATGAACTGGTTCGTAGCGCCCTC
>DAOWFV010000148.1 GCA_030637805.1 Acidobacteriota bacterium
ACCGAAGGCCTGCGCAGCTTCCTGGATGAGGAGGGCCTGTCGGTGGAGGCGGTGCCGGAGGAGGCGCCCATCGAAGAGGTTTTGCGCAGGGTGGGCTCAGGTCGCTACTCCCTGACGGTGGCCGACTCGGCGATCACCCACGCCATGCGCGCGGGGGAACGAATGGTCATCGTCGGCCCGGTGGCGGAACGCCGCGCAATTGTGTGGGCGGTCAGGACGAGAAGCCCGCGCCTCCGTCTGGCGGTCGACGACTTCCTTTTTGCCGAGCAGGTGTTGTTGCGCGCAACGCGGACCACGACCTGCCGCGACCTCAATCGGGTGCGGCAGGCTGGGGTTCTGCGTCTCATTACCCGCAATTCTCCCACCACCTGCACGGTCGAACAGGGTGGCCTCCAGGGCTTCGAGTACGACCTCGCTCAGAGCTTCGCGCGCTCCCTCGGAGTCCGCCTGGAACTGTCGATACCACCGCCCGAGATCGATCCCCTGAAGTGGCTTGAACGCGGTTACGGCGATATCGTCGCCCTGCATGAACCGGTGGCTCCCGAGGACGAGGGCATCTTCCTCGTCAGTATTCCCTATCGCGTGGTTGACCTGGTGAGCGTGGTCTCCTCCCGTGCGAATCCGCCGGCGGCCGTTTCGGACCTCGCCGGAGTGCGGGTGGCTGCCTCGCGATCTGTCGCATCGATCTGTCGGTTGGTACCGCTGCGGGCGCCGATGCGCGCGACGGTGCCTTTTCCGGGAGCCGACGCCTTCAACGCAATGCTCGAGGTCGCCCACGGACGCGTCCCGGCTGCAGTCGTAGACCAGGATGCGGTTCGGCTGGAGCTCGCCAACCGTCCGGATCTGCAAACGGGCTCATTGGTTCTTCCGGGAGTCGGGCTGACCTGGTTGCTCAATTCCTCGTCGCCGATGCTGCACCTGGAGGTGAACCGCTTCCTGAGGAGCGCCCGGAAGTCGGGCCTCGTGCGGCAGCTGGTTCTCAACGATCTCGGATCGTGGCGGCCGTATGTGCCGTCCAGCCTGCCGCCGATCCCCGCGAACGCCCTCACCCCATACGATGAGCTCCTGCAGTGGGTGGGGCGGCGGCACGAGATCGACTGGCGACTGCTGGCATCGCTGATGTACGAGGAGTCGCGCTTCGATCCGGATGCGGTGGGGCCGGGGGGCTCCGCCGGCCTGTTCCAGTTCATGCCGTTCACCTGGCGAGAACTCGGGGTGGAGGACCCGCACCATCCAACGGAGGCCGCAGAGGCCGGAGGGCGCTACCTTCGCCGGCTGATGGACGGGTTCGAAGATCTGCCCCTGCCCGACCGGGTGGCGATGGCGATCGCCTCGTATAACGTGGGCCCGAGACACGTTTTCGATGCAAGGAGGCTGGCGGGGCAGATGGACTTCGATCCGGACCGATGGACGGGATCGGTCGAAACCGCGATGCTGCTGCTCGACGACCCGGAGGTAGCGCGTGGTTTTCCGGCCGGGGTCTGCCGGTGCCGCCGCGCGGTGGGGTACACCAGACGCATCCTTCGCCGCTATCGGGCCTACACCGAGCAGTTCCCTCCCGCCTAAATTCACACTGCGGCCGACTACACCGGCCGCAGTGTGAATTTAAGCCAAGATGAGCGGATCTCTCCACTCATCTTGGCTCTATGTGTTGTTCTTCTGAAACATGTCCCGGAGGGAGAGGAGGATCTTGGCGAAGTTCGCCTCTTTGAGGTATTCCTGCAGCTCGTCCTTGGCGGCCCCCGCGCTGACCTTCTTGTCGACCTTGGCGATGACGTCGTAGAAGTTGGACAGGGGTTGGAGGCCAAGGCGGGAGAAGTTGATTTCATACCAGTCGCTGGCGGTAACCTGCTCCCACACCAAAGGCGCCGGGGTCACGTCGCTGGTCCACATCCCCTCGGCGATGGCGGTTACCTCGCGGTAGAGCTCGCGCAAGATCGCCATCTGGTCCCCTTCCTCCAGGGCCTGCGAGAGCTTCTTCCGTCCACCCCCGGCAACCGGCTCGTCCGCCCCCTCCTCGACTTCGGGAGGTCCGTCTGCGGCCTCGGGCTCCTCGTCGGCGCCACTCGCCGGCTCCTTCTCCGCGGCTGCCGGCACGTTGCCTTCCGAGGTCCGGACGGGTCTGCGGGGGGGCTTGGGTGCGCTCTCCTCGACCGCGGGTGGCGGCGAATCATCCGCGGCATCGTCGGCCGCGTGCGGGGTCTCTTCCTCATCGTCCCGGCGATCGGCGATGTCCGCGATCTCAACCTCGCCGGGCCCCTCCGGACTCTCCGCGGCCCTGGAGGGCGGCTTTTCAACGGCCACCTCGCCGGTCCGGGCATCAGCCATGGCCTTGCGAAAGCGGAGGTGAAAGGTGCCGAGAAAAGACAGCTCCGACTCGCTGATCGGCCGCGTTCGTCCGAGTTTTGCCCGCATCACCTCGAGCTCGAGAAAGCGGGCGTTGAGGAGGGCCGAGCTCGGGGCGAGGCCCATGATCCCCTGGAAGGAATCAGCGTTGTGCTCGATGATCTCCAGGAGGTCCGGAAAGACCGCGTAGTCCATGACCTGCTGGTACTGGCTCTCGTACCAGTCAATTGCCTGCTCCCGCTCCTTGGCCGCGACGAGGCGCTCGAGGACCTTCTCGGGCAGGCCTTTCCGGTACCACTTGTCGCCGTGGGTGCGTTCCAGCCCCTGGCGCACGGCCTCCCTCAGCTCGCCGAGGATCTCGGCGATGATGCGGTACGCATCGATGTTCTGTTCCAACCACTCCATGGGCGCCGTCTCCTACCCCAAACGAGGGTAGCATGGCAGTGGCTTCGCCCGGATAGTCACCGGGTTTCGTCGCAACGGCGGCGAAGCGTCACCCACCTGCAACCTGCAACCTGAGACCTGAGACCTGAAGCCTGAATCCGAGGTCAGTTCAGCTCGAGGGCGGCGGCGAAGTCGGGGAGCTCCGGACTGTCCTCGACAAGGAATACGTGGCAGTTCTCACAGTCCATCGGGATCACATGCTCACCATCGGCGGTTGCCATCTCGTCATCATGGCAGCGCCAGCATCCGGGGAAATCGTCATGTCCGATGTGGTTCGGATGGGTCTCCCAGTTGGTGTCCATCTCCGGGAAGACCACCTTGCCATAGGCGAGGGCGGCTGATTCTGCGCCCTGCCGAACCAGGTCTGGTTGAGCCGCGGCGAGGTCGGGATACTCGGTCTCGTAGAACTCGAGGATTGCCTCGCGGACCGCGTTCACGCCAGCGCTGTGGGTCTCGTAGTCACCCTCGACGGCGGCGACGGCCTGTCGTTTGAAGTACGGCAGGTCCACCAGTTCGGGATGGGTGTCGAGAATCCAGTCGAGCCCCTTGGCGGGCACGTGGAAAGTGTGGGTGGGCCGGTTGTGACAATCGATGCAGTCCATGATGCGGGCGTCCGTTATCTCCTGGTCAGTCGGAAGGTCCTCACCATCGCGGGTGTAGGTCCGGACTCCGCCGTCGGGAGTGGTGAGCTCGACCCAGGTGATCTCGTCGCGGCTTTCGTCAGGCGAGATATAGCGGATGCGGTTGTCGGAGTAGATGTGCCACCAGTGGATGCCGCCGTGGCGTCCTATGTCGAGGCTCCCACCGCCGGTCTTGAGGAGCATCGCGGTGTAGGACGGGGTGTTGGCCTCATCGGTGCCGTAGCGCGAGAAGACCCTCAGCTTGTCGCCGTGATGTTTGTTGGGCCAGTGGCACTGCTCGCACGTCTCACGCGCCGGACGGAGCGTGTGGAGCGGGGTCAAGATGGGGTGCTGGTAGGTGCCCAGTGCGGTGTGCCAGACCTGACGGAGTCCGTCGAGCTTCGACTTGACGAACCACGAGGCGCCGGGACCAATGTGGCAGTCGACGCATGCAACCCGGGAATGGGGCGAGTCCTGGTACGCGGTGAACTCGGGCTGCATGATCGTGTGGCAGGTTTCGCCGCAGAACTCGACCGTCTCCATCTCCTCGACGGCGCGGAAGGACGCGACCCCCAGGATCACGGTGTTGAGGGCGGTCAGACCAATAACGATTAACGCAACTCGCCGCATGTGCGGGTCGTTGAAATCGAGGCGCGGGTAGGTGGTGAGCTCGGCCTCGGTTGCCCCAGCCTTGATCAGCTTGCGGCGCCGGCGCCACATACCGATTGGGATCTCGATAAGACCGAGGACGAAAATCGCAGGCAGGAAAACGTAGGCGAAGAGACCGATGTACGGATTGTCGAGACCTCCCCAGAGCTGGGCGACGATGAAGACAATTATGAGAAGACCGGACAGCGTCGTCAGAACGACGCCGGCGATGGTGAGCCCGTTGTTCGCGTAATTGAAGAGTCTGCCGAAGAATTTCTTGCGGTCTGATGTGCTGGGTGCCATGCGACCTCCTGGGATCTTTCGCTCCGTGCCGGCGAGATACTATCACTTGACCACTTTATGCACAACTGCTCAAATGCCACGATAGTGGCACGGCAAACGGTCGAGTCGATAGTGTTAAGTGTTCGAAAAAATGGGTTTACCGCCGGGTTGGCCATTTTGTAATATGACTTTCAGTCTCAATACCATCTCGTTAATGAGCTTGAATATTTCTTCACATGGGGATATGGTTTGAGTCAGCCTGGGTGTCTCACCGGGTTAGGAGGGGCTTCATGATGAACTGGGTTCAACGGGGTTGGACCTCGAGACGCTGGCGCCGGGGGGCTGTTCTCGCCTTCGGGTTTGCGATCGGCTTGTCCACAGCTCCCGTGGCGGCCCAGGAAAACGCAGACTGCTTGATGTGCCACGAAGACCCCGAGCTGGTCGGGGAAAAGGCCGGTGTCGAGGTGCCGGTCTTCGTCGACCCCGAGGCCTTTTCTTCCTCGGTTCACGGAGAGTTCGGGTGCATCGATTGCCACGGAGACCTCGATGGTATCGAGCTGCCGCACGACGAAGAGCTGGAGCCCGTCGACTGCGCCATGTGCCACGAAGACGTGGCCGAGGAGCTGGAGAGCGGCCCGCACGGGGCCTGGGCAAAGGACCCGGACTCGCCTGCAGCAGGTTGCATCAATTGCCATGGTACGCATGATGTCCTTCCTCCCGGCGATTCAGCGGCGAAGACCGGACCCGCCAACGCATCGGAGCTTTGTGGTCGCTGTCATGTCAGGGAAGTCCGCCAGGTCGCCAAGAGTCCCCACGCAAGGGGAGCGAACGGTGCTCCCAATGCGAGCTGTGTGAACTGCCACAGCGGGCACGCCATGACGCCGCCGCAGGGGGAAGAGGAGGAGGTGGCGATCTGCGGCACCTGTCACGCGCAACAGGCCGTCGAGCACCGCCGGAGCCTGCACGGTGTGGCCGCGGCCAAGGGCGATGACCTCGCGCCGAGCTGCCTCACCTGCCACGAGCACCACGCGATCCTGCCGCGAACCGATCCCGCCTCGCCGACCAGCACCATGAATATCCCGATGTTGTGCGGGACCTGCCACCACGAGGGAACCCAGGTCTCCCTCACCCACGACATCCCGCAGGATCGGATTCTCGAGAATTACTCGCTCAGCATCCACGGGGAGGGTCTGTTCAAGAGGGGGCTTTCGGTAACCGCGGTCTGCACCTCGTGCCATACCTCGCACGATATCCTGCCCCACGCCGACCCGAGATCGAGCATCCACCGTGAAAATGTTGCCGCCACCTGTACCGTCTGCCACTCGCGCATCGAGGAGGTGCACGTCAAGGTAGTCGAGGGCCGGTTGTGGGAAGAAAAACCCCATCAGATTCCCTCCTGTGTGGAGTGCCACCAGCCGCACAAGATCCGGCGCGAGGCACTGACCGCGCTCGGGGCCGCCAACCGAAACTGCATGCGCTGTCACGCCGATACCGAGCTCGAGATGGAACGCGACGGCGCGATGATCTCGCTGTTTGTGGATGAAGGTGCGTACGACATCGGATCGCACGCGGGCACGGCCTGTGCCCAATGCCACACACAGGTGACGCCGTCGCACGAGCGCGCTTGTGACACCATTACCGAACCGGTGGACTGCAGTATCTGCCACGCGCAGTGGGTTCAGAGGTACAACATCAGCACCCACGGCACGCTTGCAGCGGCCGGTGATCCCGACGCCCCGCGGTGTCTTGACTGCCACGAAAAGCATGCCACCGAGGGCAAGCGCCTCCCGACGTCTCCGACCTACCCGCGCAACGTCCCGGACCTCTGCGGGAGGTGTCACCGCCAGGGCGAGAAGGCGGCAAGAAGGATCGAATCGGAGATCCCCGACATCGTGGGTAGCTATGTGATGAGCATCCACGGCAAGGGCCTCGTGGAGGCCGGTCTGGTGGTTTCCGCGACGTGCACCAATTGCCACACCGCCCACATGGAGCTGCCGGCGGATGATCCGGAATCCTCGATCAACAGCGCGAATATCGCGGCGACCTGTGGTACCTGCCATCACGGCATCGAGGAGACCTTTAGGACCAGCGTACACTGGCCTGAAAACACCGAAACCGAGAAAGAGCTCCCGACCTGCGAGAACTGCCACACCTCGCACACGATCTCGCGCACCGACGTCGAGGGCTTCCGCCTCTCGATGATGAACCAGTGCGGGCGTTGTCATGCGGAGGAGGCCGAGACCTTCTTCGACACATACCACGGCAAGGTTTCGCGGCTGGGTTCCGAGGGTGCGGCGAAATGCTACGACTGCCACGGCACCCACAACATCCTTCCCCCGACTCATCCCGATTCCACCCTCAGCCACGACAACGTCGTGGACACGTGCGCCACCTGCCATCCGCGCGCACACCGTCAGTTTGCGGGCTATCTCACCCACGCCACCCACCACGACCCCGACAAGTACCCGTTCCTCTTCTACTCCTTCTGGTTCATGACCGCTCTCCTGGGTGGAACGATGACCTTTGCCCTCCTCCACACAGGAGCATGGCTGTGGCGGCTGCTGAGGACCCGCGACAAGTGGGTGATGCACAAAGAGGCGCTCGCCGAGCGCCTCTATGAACGATTCAACCGCGTCCACCGGCTGATGCACCTCGTGATGCTGCTCTCCTTCTTCACCCTCGCCCTCACCGGCATGACCTTGAAGTTTTCCTACATGGGTTGGGCGGTCATGCTGTCGAGGATTCTCGGCGGATTCGCCGCCATGGGATTGCTCCACCGCATAGCCGCTGTCGTCATTATCGGCCTCTTCGTATTCCATTTACGCCAGATCTGGCAAGGGCGCAAGGCATCCGGCAAGGGATGGTTCGCCTACATTTTCGGCAAGGACACCCTGATGTTCAACCTCACCGACATCAGGCAGGTGTGGGAGTCGATCAAGTGGTTCCTGGGCCGTGGGCCGCGGCCCCACTACGGTCGCTTCACCTACTGGGAGAAGTTCGACTACTTCGCGGTCTTCTGGGGCATCTTCGTGATCGGCTCCACCGGCCTGCTGCTCTGGTTCCCCGTGTTCTTCACCCGCTTCCTGCCGGGATGGGCGGTCAACGTCGCGACCATAATCCACTCCGACGAGGCGCTGCTGGCGGTGGCATTCATCTTCACCATCCACTTCTTTAACACCCATTTCCGCCCCGACAAGTTCCCGATGGACCCGGTCATTTTCACCGGCCTGGTTTCGCTCGAGGAGCTCCGCCACGACAAGCCCGGTGAGTACGAAGACCTGATGGCGAGTGGAAGCATAGAAGAGATTGAGGCGAAGTTGGTGGATGCCTTCCCGAAGCGTGCGGAGCGGGCGCTCAAGACCTTCGGGTTTATCGCCCTCGGCATCGGCCTGAGCCTGATCGCCCTCATCGTCTACGCGATGCTCTTCGGCTATCGATGAAGCAGCTATGGGCTATGGGCTCGCAGGTCGCACCGAGATCATTGACTGGATCCCTGCGATATCAAACTTTATTTGTGACATTCGTAAGTTTCTCAATGAAACCTGAAGCCTGTGACCTGAAGCGAAACAGCCCATAGCGTACAGCCATCACCTGAAAGTTCCCGATTGAGCTGGAGCCTCGTCGGCTCCGGCTCAATCGAGTCAGTCCGCCAGAAGTTCCTCGAGCTTGTCCACCAGATCCCTCTCGGTAAAGGGCTTGTCGAGGTAGGCGTTGGTGTTGAGGTGTCTGTCCGAGAGGATCAGCCGTAGCTCGGGGCGACCGCTGATGATGCAGATCTTGAGGTCCGGCAGCTCGTTGTCGCCTTTGAGCTCGCGGAGCAGCATCATCACGTCCATACCCGGCATGCTGATGTCGAGGGTCATGGCATCGGGCTTTTCCGATCGCGCCATCTCGAGTGCCTGGGTCCCGTTGTGGGCTTTGAAGACCGTAACTCCGTGGTCTTCGAGAATTGTGGTGATGAACTTCATCTCATCGGGTTCGTCCTCGGCTACCAGGATCCTTTTCCCGTTCAGCGTCATCTCGATCTCCTCGTTGAAAGGTCCGGTGGCCGGACTTTCCGATGTGAAATGACAACTCCAATTGTTGCCCGTTTGCGCATACACTATCACGCAGATGGTTCTGAGACAAGTTCTCCGACACCACGCCGGATCTCTCAGCTGGAGTCTTCTTCCAACGACCGCACCAGGCCGGCATAGCGGCGCTCCACCGTGAAACCCATGCGGTAGAAGAACTGCGGGCGGAAGAAGCCCGTGGTGAGCGAGCGATAGCCCGCGGTATGCAGCCGGTTGCAGAGTTCTTCGATGAGGGCGCCGGCGACGCCTCTGCCCTGGAAGCGCTCGGCCACCACCACCTTGTCCATGTGGGCCGTATGGTCCTCTGGCTGCACCTCGTAGAATAGCCCGCCGATGAGATTCCCGCGCTCCCCGATGGCCACGAGGAAACGGTGCTCGGGACGGAATTGAACCGAGAGCTCGGCAGTGAGGAAGAGGCGATGGAGGCGGCCGACCTCCTTGGCGCTGAGGGCGTGACGGATGCGGTAGGGATGGCCCTCCGCGTCCTCGTGGGTGACCACCATTTCGCTCTGCTGGGTGCCTCCGGCGGCGGCGGCCACGTACTCGACCTCGTCGTCGGGGCGCAGGTAGGGGTAGGAGAGCCGCGCCAGGAAGTAATCCTCCTCGGGGCCCAGGCGCAGGTGTGCCCGCAGGTCCGCCACGGCTGCGCTGAGCTCGTCCGGCGCCAGCTCACCTGTGCGTAGGCGGGCGATGACATCCTCCAAACCCTCCGCCAGGGCCTCGGTTGCATCGCGGAAGACCGTCTCACGAAAGAACCTGGCCCGTGCCTCAGGGTACGCAACCTGCAGCTCGGCAAGGCCGTAGGTGACGAAGATCTCGTGCAGGGTCTGAGCGCGGGCGATGTAATTCGCATCCGGGTTGAGGCGCTCCCACCTCCGATACCTCTTGGCGGCGAAGAACAGGCGGCGGGGGAGGAAGCCGCGCCGGCTGACTGATTCCAGGAAGGCTGTGAGCGGCGCCACCATTTCTCGGTCCGCCTCTTTCGCTTCATCGAGGATCTCGCGCAGCAGCTCGGCGCCCTCCCGCTCGCCCACGATCTCGAGCACCGCTGAAAAGAGGCTGTCCCAGCCGGCGAGCCCATGAAGCTCCGGATGCTCGGCCTCCACGGGCAGGACGAAGATGTCGTGGAACGAGTGCAGCATCGCAGAAACGGACTCGAAGGCGCCCCGTGAGGAGATCGAGACCAGACGCGCGCCCGTGAGGTAGTCGTGCATGGGGATGATCACGTTCGCCGGCGACGGGTCGGCGACAATCAACCGGCGGCCGGTGCGGTTCCAGAAGTCGACGAAGGCGCTGAGGGCCGCCCAGGCCGCGAAGGGCCACCATCCGCGGATACGCTCGGGGTCCTTCTGACGCCGGGCGAGCCGGCGCAGGGCGTGGTCGAGGGTCTCGCCGGGGATGAACTCCTCCGTCCACAGGCCGTGCTCCGGCCAGGCACCGCCGAAGACCTCCACCAGCGGTCCGAGCCCCCGAGCCTCGCTGCAGACGATGAGCCAATTGACCTCTTCCTGGGCGCTCTCGGGGGGCAGGGAGCGGTTGAGGTTGAGGGCGAGGTCGAGCTGGTCGCGCACCCTGCTCCGGATGGCGACCCGGAAGACCGACTTACCGTGGGAAGAACCGAGCAGGCGGATCCACACCCCGCCGGGAAGGATGTCCTCGAGGCGTACTGTCGGACCGCGCCCGAAAAGAAAGGCGGCCTCGCGGATGATCGGGGTGGTGCGGAAGGCCGCCAGCAGGCGTTCGCGGGCTTCCTCGTCCACCTCGTCGGAGAAGGCAACCACGTCCTCCCAGCGGTACTCGAGGCCGGTCTCCTGATCCACAGCCACCCTCGAGGGAGCGCCCAGCCAGGACCGGAAGCCCTCCGCCAGGCGCATCTTGCCGGCGGCCGCCATCTCCCGGCCCTCGTCGAGTGGCGCGATCATCACCGCGCGCGTAAAAAATCCCCGAAGCTGCCGGTACCTGCTGGGGTGGGCGGCGCCGTAGCTCGAGAGGAACTCGCACATCGCGGGAAGGATGGGATCTTCGACGTCCAGAGAGCTCTCGCAGCGGCGCTCGGCCTCGTCGATGAAGGCGTCGATCTGCTCCGGGGAGAGGTCGCGATCCACCAGCACAGAAATTGTTTCGGCGTCGAGAAGGTCCTCGCCGCGGGCGAGGAAACGAGCCAGGGTCTGGCGGTAACGCTCCTCGACCTCGGCGGTGGCGAGCACCTGGAATGCCCGGCGGCGGACGACCGGCGACGGCGAGTCGGCAGCCCGTCTGAGGATGCGCAGCGCATGGGCAGCGAGCTCGCCGTCATCGAGGTCGAGCAGATGGTCGAGCACCCGCACCGCTGCGACAGCACCCTCGTCATCCTCCGAGGCGAGAAGCAGCGCTGCACGGTGGAGGTCCATGAGGTCGACCTCGAGGCGCCGCAGCAACACGGGCACCATCTCGCGATCAGCGTCGCTTGCCCGATACGGCCCAGCCCGCCCCATCCATTCGGCGGAAACGCTCCGGTGGCGGCGGTGGTCGCGCTGGTCCGGTTCGAGGGGCGCAAACTCCACCAGCTCCTCGTTGCCCAGCCACAGGCGGGGAGCGGCGAGAAGGTGGCCGAGATCGATTGCGCGGCGGTTGGGCCGGTAGAGGGCCGATCCGATACAAATGGCATCGCCGTCCTCGCGGTGAACTCTGAGGGTCGTGTCGTGCGAGGCCAGATACAGGTGGTCGTCCTCGACGTGCAGCTCCTGGGTTGTGATTCCGAGAGCCTGGAAGAACCAGTTGGGGATGATTACCTCGGCCCCGCCGACCTTGAGGGTAGTGCGCCGATAGAGAAGACGAATCTCGTCTGAGAAGGCGCGCTCGATGTTCTTGCGGCGGAAGGTCCCCTTGGGTGTCAGCTCATCACGTTCGGCGTCGAAGTCGCGGTGGATGGCGGCGAAGTCGACGATGCGCTCGTAGGGCGCGAGAAAGGAGTTGGCACTCACCACCAGCGAGCGGAAGTGCGCCTTGAGTTCGTCCGGCTCCAGGGCCGCGAGGTCCACCTCTTCGAAGTCGGGATTCGGGTAGATCAGAGCGGTGTTGTACTCACGATGATCTCCGACCAGAAAGACACGGCCCACGGACTCGAAGTCCCGAAAGAGGTTTTCGATCTTCTGCGGGGCGATCGTTTGGCCGCTGATGTTCTTGTAGATCTCCTTCTTGCGATCGACGATCCGGATGAACCCGTCATCGTCCATCTCCATCAGATCGCCGGTGTGGAACCAGCCCTCGGCATCGAAGGACTCGAGCTCGTCGGGCGGATCGAGGTAACCCCGCATCACGTACGGTCCCTGGATCCTGAGCTCACCATCCTCCGCCAGGGAGAGCTCGATCCCGGGCAGGGCGGGCCCGAGAGAGTCCTCCCGGTAGGCCCCCGGCGGGGTCATCGTGATGCCCCCCGTGGCCTCGGTCATTCCAAAACCACTCATCAGCTGGACCTCATAGTGCTGGAAGAATCGGAAGATCTCCGGGTCAAGGAAACCCGCTGCGGACAGGCCCCAGCGCAGCCCGGGTCCGACGAGCCGTCGCAGGACGACCTCGATCTCCGCATCTTCGGCGGCCTCGACATCCACCGATTGGCGAACACTGTCATACAGCTGCATCCATTTCATGGGGATGCTGATGAGGACCGTGGTCTCGAGCTCCCGCATCTGCCGTGCGAGGGCCTCGATTCCCGGGTCCTCGGCAAAGCAGTAGGTTGCCCCCCAGAAGACGCACCCGGTGAGCTCGAGGAAGCGGCCGAAGGTGTGGAAGAGGGGGAGATAACACAGGAAGCGGTCGTTCTCGCCGATTTCCGGGAGGGCGAGGGCGCGGGCAAAGCGCTTGTACACGATGTTTCGGTGGCTGAAGCAGATCCCCTTGGGCGTGCCCGTGGTCCCGGAGGTGTACATGATGGTTGCGAGGTCGTCGATGCGCAGCCCGCGACGACGCTGAGCGAGTTCTCCGGGCGAGATCTCGGAGGCCCGGGCGAGCAGGTGCTCCAGGCTCGAAACCCCGCGCACGGTGGCGGGAGAGGCCTCGAGGGCGATGATCTCGCCGAGCCCGGGCAGCTGATCACGCACGTTGAGAGCCTTTTGGCCCTGTTCGCGGCCGGATACGATCAGGGTCTCCACCCGTGCGTGCTCGAGGATAAAGGCCACGTCGGTCTCGGTGGCCGTTGCCGGAATCATGACGTTGACGATCCCCGAGCTCAGACAGGCGAGATCTACCAGGGCCATCTCGAGGCTGTTAGTCGAGAGGATGGCCAACGGGCGATCGGGGCTACCGGCGCCGACGGCGAGCAGGCTGCGCGCGATGAGGTCGACGCGGCCGGCGGCCTGTCGCCAGCTCACCCCTCGGTGTACACCGTTGAACGGAACGCGGAAGAGGGTTCGCTCCCCGTACCCGGCGGCGCGCTGGACGAAGAGCTGACCAAAGGTGTAGTGCGAGGACTCCACCAAGTCCAGAATGCGTCGAGCCCAGCCGTCGGTGGTTCCGCTTTCGGCGATGCGGCATAGGAGCACGCTGCGTCTCAATACGTCCAGGAGCTGCCATGCGCTCTCCCTGGCGGCGAGGGAAGGATCGGGCGAATCCGCCACCAGGAGCGCCGTGCAGCGATCGGCGAGAATTTCCAGGGACTCGAGCGGGAGGTGCTCGAGGAGGGGATCGCCGGCCCGGCGGTCCGCCAGCAGGTCGATGGCGGCGCCGTCGTGCGCGGCAAGGGTCTCCGGGGATTTGGCTGCCTCTCCGATGCTTCGGCCGAGGCGAGCTGCCGCCTCCTCGGGCTGCAGCTCCCTAAGGTCATCCACGAGCGACGGACTGACTCGCGGGTCTGCATCCATGTCAGTCACTCGACGATCAGCCGGGCAACCCATCCGTCGCGGTAGTCGACGATCCGCCACTGGAGGCCGTTGTACCGGAAATCCAGACCGATTTGCGGCTCCTCCTCGAGGTAGAGCATCAGAACGCTGCGGGTGGGGCTGTCCCAATCCGCCAGGGCGAGCTGGGGACCTCGAGACGGGGAGGCTGCCTCAACCCGTTGTGCAGTCGAGAGCAGCGGTTCCACGGCCGACTCATCAAAGAGGATGCGCGGGGCCATGGCCCGATTGTAGCGCTTTCTCACAGCTTTTCCAGGCTCACTGGCCCGCATATCTCACCGGGTTTCGAGGCTAGGACGACGGGGAAGGTGCGCCTCGCTCCTCGATCAGGCGGCGGATCTCGTGCTGGCGATCTCGGTCGATGGAGTAACGCCTCAGAGTGAAAACCACGAGGGGAACGGTCAGGATCAGGAGCCATGCCGGTGTCAGGTCAAGGCGTTGCGGGCCTCCTGCCCGTCGGCGGAGACAACCCCGTCGAAACGCACGTCGCGCGAGGGATTGACGCCCGGCGCGAGGTAGGCCAACTCGAGATAGTTCCTTGTCGGCAAGGGAAGGGCCGTGATCTGTCGGGTGGTGATGTTCGTCACCACCTGCGACTGGGTCGGGTCGATGGCCTGGTAGGAGGCTTCGACGCTGATTTCCTCTTCGAAGCCGGGATGCAGCGCCATGTCGGCGGCGACCTCCCTGCCGACCTCGAAGACGATTCCGCTGACCGCGAAGGGAGTGAAACCGTCCAGCGCCGCGGTCACTGTGTAAACCGCCGGACGGAGGGCGGGAACGCGAAAGCGACCGTCGGCGTCCGTCACCGTCCGCGAGCTCGTGCCGCGTTCGTTATCGGGGGCGGTGACCGCGACGCCGGGGAGCGGCGTCCCGTCGTCGCTGACGGTCACCCGCCCTGTCAGAGTCGCAGTGGTCGCGTCGGCGGCGATGACCGTACCGGCCCCAACTAGAAGGATCAGAGCAACGAGAACGCAGCCCAAGAAAGGAGATTTTGCGTTGACGGCGGCGATTCTCATGGGTCCCTCCATCTCGATTCCGGCAAGGCATGAAGCATCGGCCGGTGATTTCGCTATTTCGAGACTAGAACCAAGTGCACTTTGCCGCCTCTATCGAAAGTAATAACGGTGTTGGAATTCTTGCGATTCGGGTGGAAGGCAGGTGACGGATGTCACAATCAGGCAAAGAAAAGCCCGGGCCGCGGCGGCGGCCCAGGCGAGAAGGAACTTTACGGCGAACAGTTCAGTTGGCCGGCACACCCATAGGACTGGCCTCGAGGAAGGGGAGGGCGCCGGGTCTTAGATAGTGGTGCGATCACCGACAAACGCACCACGCTAGATGCAGAGGCCGAGGTGAGGGGCTACAATGCCCACCGCCGCGACTGCGGCCCTTGGAGACAATCGTGATCAACAACAAAGACCTCGAGATCTGGGCCGGTTTTCTACTCGACCATTCACTGGGCGGGATCAGCACTGAGGATCGGGTGATGATTAAAGGCGAGACCGTGTGCTGGCCGCTGATGGCGGTACTCGAGCGGAGGGTCATTGAAGCCGGCGGGACGCCGGACGTCTACCTGGTGCCGCCGAACAACGAGCGCGGCCGTGTGTGGTCGGCGACGATGGCTCGATCCGGCGCCAAAGCCCAGCTCGAAGGCGCCCCCGACTGGCACCAGGAGCGCTACCGGAACATGACCAAGTACGTGGAAGTGCTGGGTGCCGAGGACCCGGAACAGTTCATGGGCCTCACGGCCGAGCAAACCCAGGCGCTGGCAGCGGCCGATCGCCCCTTTGCCGACATCCGGCTCTCCAAAGCGTGGGTCATCACCTTGTACCCGACCGCCGCCGCGGCCGAAATGGAGGGGATGGATTTCGCCACCTACGAGAGCTTCATCGTCGGCGCCTCCACAACCGACCCCCGTCCCCTGCTCGAGGCCGAGAAACGCCTGGCGCCCGTGGTCAACGACGGC
Organism: Acidobacteriota bacterium; assembly: GCA_030637805.1. Lineage (GTDB taxonomy): Bacteria > Acidobacteriota > Thermoanaerobaculia > Thermoanaerobaculales > Sulfomarinibacteraceae > Sulfomarinibacter. The sequence goes on from DAOWFV010000148.1 coordinate 15,251, forward strand.
AAGACGATCCGGATCGTTACCGAGCACCCTCGGGACGGACGCGAGCTCGCTCTCGAGCTCGACATCTCCCACGGCCGGGCCTGTCTGTCCTACGGGCTGCATAACTTTCCGGACGGCGAGATCTTCACCAGCCCGGACGCGAACAGTGCCGATGGCGAGATCTTCGTCGACCTGCCCGTCAATTATGGCGGCAACGATATCCAGGGAATATATCTGCGTTTTGAAGGCGGCCGCATCGTCGAGTACGCAGCCGACGTCGGTCAGGAGCATCTCGCAGCCATTATCGAGACCGACGATGGCTCGCACCGCCTGGGTGAGGTGGCCTTGGGGATGAACCCCGGCCTCGATCGCGTCCTCAAGCACCCGCTCTTCGTCGAAAAGGTCGGCGGCACCCTCCACATCGCGATCGGCGCAAGTTACGAGGACTGCTATGTGGAAGACCCCGGCAGCGATGACGGCAGGGCGAAGATCGAGGAGCTGGTGGCCGCGGGGGTCATCAACCGTTCGGCCCAGCACATCGACATCGTCACCGATTTCCGCCCCGGCGGATGTGGTCGCTCGGTTTACGTCGGCGGGACCGAGCTTGCGCCCCGCGGAGGAGTGTGGGAGGTGGTCGGATGAGCGGTGACAAAAAGGACCTGCGCCCCCTCGAGGGAATTACGCCGCCGAAGATCTTCGACGAGCTGCGCAGGGGGGTCCTGGGTCAGAACGGCG
>DAOWFV010000020.1 GCA_030637805.1 Acidobacteriota bacterium
GCCGGTGTGGTGGCGGCGGTGCTCCTCGGGATGGTCGTCGTCGTGGCGATCCATTTCTCGCCCGAGCTTGCCGAGCTGTGCCGCGAATCCCAGGTGGCCCAGTACCTGTTGTGGGTGTCGGAAATGCTGCTTGGAGCCGTCGAAGTATGAATCAGCAGCCTGCACCCTGGGGCGGTGCATCGCCGGCGGCAGCAGAAAGCTGGTGAGATATGCGGGTTAACCCGCGGCGTTAATCACGCGACGCCGGCAGCGGACTTGATGGGCCGGTAGAACGTGTCGCGGAGCACCGGGATCCTCCCGGCATCGCGGATCAGACGCTCGAGCGCTTGTCTTGTCATTCCGGTTCCGGCGGTGCCGCCGGCGGCGCGGGTGATGCGCTCGTCCACTATGGTGCCGTCGAGGTCGTCGGCCCCGAAGTGAAGCGCCACCTGGGCGACCTTTTCGCCCAGCATTATCCAGTAGGCCTTGAGGTGGGGGACGTTGTCGAGCAGGAGACGCGACACCGCGAGGGTCTGCAGGTCGAGACGTCCGCCGGTGGGAGGCAGGTGGTCGAGCGCGGTGTTCTCGGGGTGGAATGCGAGTGGGATCAGGCACTGGAAGCCGCCGGTTTCATCCTGCAGATCGCGCAGGTCGAGGAGGTGGTCCACCCTCTCAGCAGCGGTCTCGACGTGGCCGTAGAGCATCGTGCAGTTGCTCCGAAGGCCGGCGCGGTGCACCGTGCGGGCGATTTCGAGCCATCGCCGGCCGTCGGTCTTGTGGTCGCAGATGAGGTCGCGAACCCTCGGGGAGAAAATCTCGGCGCCCCCACCGGGACACGAATCGAGACCGGCTTCCCGTAGCCGTTTGATCGCCTCTTCGAGGCTCATCCGTGAGGCGGAGGCGATGAAGTCCAGCTCCACCATGGTCAGGGCCTTGAGATGGATCCAAGGGAAGCGCCGCTTGAGGGCGCGGAAGAGCTCCTCGTAGTATGCGACGCCGAGCTTCGGGTGGAGGCCGCCGACGATGTGCAGTTCGGAGACCGATTCGTCGACGTCCTGGCCTGTGATCTCCACCGCCTGCTCAACGGAGTAGGTCCAACCTCCGTCCCGTTCCCTCCAGGGAACGTAAAAGGCGCAGAGCTTGCAGGAGGAAACACAGACGTTGGTCGGGTTGAGGTGGCGGTTGATGTTGTAGTAGGTGTGGTCGCGGTGGAGCTTCTCCCGCACGGTGTTCGCGAGGCTTCCGACTCCGAGCAGATCGTCGGTGCCGGCCAGAAGCAGACCGTCCTCTCGATCGAGGCGCTCGCCGGCGATCACCTTCTCGGCCACCGGGCCGAGGGCCGGGTCACGGAGCCTGAGAGTGCCGACGTCGGTCATCACCGCGACATTATGCTTGCGACAGGATCTCGAATCAACTCACTTGAGCTGTAGCGAGGAAAGGAACTCCTCGTTGGTGGGAAACTCGCGCACCTTCTGCAGCAGGAGCTCCATCGCGGCCTCGGGGGAAAGCGAGGACAGGGCCCGCCGCATCAGGTAGAGCTTTTCAACCTGCTCTTTGGGATAGAGCTTCTCCTCTTTGCGGGTTCCTGACTGCGGGATATTGATGCTGGGGAAGAGCCTCTTCTCGAAGAGCTTGCGGTCGAGCACCAACTCCATGTTGCCGGTGCCCTTGAACTCCTGAAAGATGACCTCGTCCATCCGCGAGCCGGTGTCGATGAGGCAGGTAGCGACCACAGTGAGGCTGCCGCCATCCTCGACGTTTCGCGCCGAGCCGAAGAAGCGGCGCGGTTTCTCCATGGTGCGGGCGTCGATGCCGCCGGAGAGGATCCGTCCCGAGCCCTTCTGCAAATTGTTGAACGCCCGCGACATGCGGGTTAGCGAGTCCATGAAGACGACCACGTCCTGGCCCATCTCGACCAGCCGGCGCGCCCGTTCGAAGACCAACTCGGACACCTGAACGTGAGACTCCAGCGACTGGTCGGTCGAGGAGGCGAAGACCTCGCCGCGCGCGATGCTCCTTTTCCATTCGGTGACCTCTTCGGGTCGCTCGTCCACCAGAAGCACGAAGATGGTGGTGTCGGGATGGTTGACGGCGATGGCGTGGGCCATTTGCTGGAGCAGGGTTGTCTTGCCGGCCTTGGGTGGAGAGACGATGAGGCATCGCTACCCCTTGCCCAACGGGGCGATGAGCTGGGCAACCCGAGGCTCGACGATCTCCGGCTCGGTCTCGAGCTCGAACCGCTCCATGGGGTCGATGCTGATCAGCTCGGTGAAGGGCACGGCGCTGTCGCGGTACTCCTCCGGTGGCAGGCCCTCGATTGTTTCGATCTCCACCATTCGCGGGCGATCGCCGGTGCGGGCCTTGCCCTCGAGGACGAGCCCGGTCTCCAGGTGCATCGGCTGAATCAGCTCGGCCGGCACGATCGGGTCTGATCGTTGGGCGACAAAGTTGTGCTTGGCCGACACCATCAACGGGCTTCCGTTGTCTCTGACCCAGAGATAGCCCTGGACCTCGATCGGCGGTCCCGTGGGTGCTCCTTGTCTACGGCGGGGCCGCCTGCGGCGACGGCGGGAGCCAGGTTTGCGCTGTTGCGAATTCTGCTGTTCCTTCGTTTCACTCATGCTCTTTCCTCACGCTGGAGAGACGACTCCGGCGGTCCGATGAGGCGATTTCCAGACAGTCCTCAAACAGCTGGGGACGCTGGACTCGCCGGGCGAGCCGGGCGGCGCATACATGGTCCATCCATCGCTCTGCGATCGCCCGGGACACGGTGATCCGGGTACCGACGCCTCCCAGCCAAAAGGCGGGCGTCATCCGCGGACCACCAGAACTAGCTTATGCTGAAATCCCTCCGCGCGCAACTCTTCCTTTTAATTTTTCCACTCTCGCCCTGCGAGGCGAGAGTCGGGGGAGAGGTATCGTTAGCGGATCATTCCTCCTCGAGCCGGTTGCCGAAGATTGTTTCCGCTCGCTGCAACACCAGAAAGTCGGGTGTGTGTCGGCGGGGACGGAGGGATTTCTGGGTGCGCTCCGCGGCGTACGGAAAGTGCTTTCGCAGATACTCGCCTAGAGTCACGTTGGTGGGTCCGTAGCCTTCGTGGTAAAGGTGGTATTCGAGGGCGTAACCCATCTCGCTGGCACTCTGAAAACGGTCTGCTGGGTCTGGCTGCAAGGCACGGTCAACGATCGCCGCGAGGTCCTCGGGCAGATCTGGGCGAACCTCCTGTATCGGGCTTGGGAAGGACGTCGTGCCGAGCTGGTGCAGTCTGAGCAGCGACACGGTTCCTTGAGAGGGTTGTTTTCCCGTGAGCAGCTCATGGGTCACCACCCCCAGGGCATAGAGGTCTGATCGGCCGTCGGTCGGCTTCCGCGCGGCCTGCTCGGGCGGCATGTACTCGAGCCGCCCAGCCAGGAGTTCCTCATCCTGCTCCATCACCTCGCGCGCTTTGGCGATCCCGAAGTCGGTGATTTTCACCACACCCTCGAAGTTGAGCAGGATATTCTTGGGTGAGATGTCGCGGTGGACGATGCCCAGGGGCCGTCCATCGCAATCCGTGCGCCGGTGGGCGTACTCGAGACCGCGGCACACGCGGCTGCCGATGAAGGCCCCTAGTTCGGCGGGCAACGGCATTTCCTCATCCAGGTGCATTCGGACGAAAGCCTCGAGGGTGATGCCCTCGACGTACTCCATGACGATGAAGTACCGCCCTTCGGAGAGCCCAAGGTCATAGACCTGAACGATGTTTTCATGCACCAGATCCGCTACCAGCTTCGCCTCACCGATGAACAGGCGAACGAACTCCTCATCGGCAGCGAAAAGATCGAGGATTGTCTTGATTGCGACGGTCTTGGAGAACCCCGCGTTGCCCAACTGCTGGGCCTGGTAGACCGAACCCATGCCGCCGTCTGCGATAAGGCGAACGATTCGGTATTCGCGAGACCCTACGATTTTCTCCAGACCCACCGAATGAGCGTAACAGAACGCCAGTTATCATTTGACTCCCGAACCCCTGGAGGTCGCCACGGATTGAACCTATCCTCTCGAAAGCCACCACCCGCATTTGGCAACGCGCGCCAGCCTTCCCCGCATCTCTCGCACGAGCTCGGTGTGTCTTAACCCGGCGCTCCAGGGTCGAAACCCGATCGAGGGAGTTGGTTTCGCCCACTCAGCCGCCAGACCGGGGGTATAATAATCGCGGGAAACGGTTCGGCACAGAAGGGAGCCCCCGATGGGCGACGACGATTGGTTCCTCTACCATGCCGGCGCGCGGTTGGGACCGATGAGCAGGTCCGAGCTTCAGGAGCTGGCCGCGCGCGGGGAGGTCGACCCCGAAGACTTGGTGTGGCAGCCCTCGATGCCCAGTTGGGAGCCGGCCCGTACCGTGCCGGGTCTTCTCTCCGCCACGGCCCCCGTCGTAGAGTCAGTCGGCGAGACCCCGGCCGTATCGGGAAGCCGCACTTGGGAGGCCAAGGCCGCTGCTGTTCCGGTTTACCTACGACCTATAGAGGCCCTGCTGGGATTTGTTCGTGCGGCCTTGCCAGTCACCACTCTCGATCGCATCGATCGCTTGGCGACCGCGACCGGCCACATCGCCTACCCGTGTGCAGCCGTTCTGGTGACGGCCTTGCTGTTGGTGCTCGGTGTTCGAAATCGTTCGGCGGTTCTCATCGTGATCGCGGTGGCCGTGCTCCCCATTGCCCTCTTCCTGAGTTACACGGCGGTGCGTTTTCTCGCTGTCCTGCGCCACCGCCTTGAAGTCTCCCCAACAGCGCTCGGCGCACAGGATTTTCTCGACGGTACGGCTGCGCTTGCAGTTGGCGCCGGTGTGCTGGCCGTTGCGGTCGGCCTCGCCCTCACGATGCTCGGCGCCGGTGCGGTTCCATTGCTGGTCGGGATGAGTATTTCACTGGTCCTCCTCTACGCGGCGGGCGCGGTGCTCAGTCCGCGAGCACTGAATGTCACCCTTCGAGATGAGGCAGCCACCGACCAGGAGGCCCTTGCCGCCCTCGCAGTCCTGGCCAAGCTCCTCTTCTTGCGGGTGCTGCCGATGGCGTTCGCAGTCGCCGCGACCGCCGGGGCCTTGACCGTGCTCTGGCTCCTGGTGATGGCTTTTGGGCAGGGCCCCCTGCCGGAATGGGCTGCGGTTAGGGTATGCGGCCGGGTGCTCGCGGTCGCCCTGCTGCCGGTGGCCGCTTGGCTCGGCTTTCTGCTGGTTTGGTTGGCACTCGAGGTTGTCAGCTCACTGATCGGCACCCGCGCCGGCAGTTCGACGACAGCCAGCCCAGAATGAGCTTGGGATTGGAGGCCAGGTGAACCAGGTCCGGGATGTCACCGAAAAGTACCCGAACGAAGCGGTCCTGACTGCTTCCGCGCAAACCACTGTCTACCGTTCCACCGACCAGAGAACGGGAGATCCCGTTGTCGTCAAGCTCGTAACCTCGATTGGACAGGCGGAGACCCAGGTCCAACGTAATCGCTTCTTACGTGTCATGGGAGCCGTTCAGATCCTCAAGCTGAAGGGATTCCCTCGCCTGATCGATTTCGGTATTGCAGACGAAGGCACCGCCTTCCTGGTGATGGAGCCTGTCGAAGGCGAGCCTCTTTCAAAATGTGTTGGTTCCCCTCCGGACCGAATGTTGGGCCTCCTCGCGCAGGTCGCTGACACCCTCGAGGCGCTCGCCCGCGGCGGTGTCTGCCACCACAATCTCAACCCGCAAAACATCCTGGTCGTGCGCGGCGCCAAGGGTGAAGAGGTGCGCCTGCTCGGGCTTGGAACCGCGGCCTACCTGGAGCAAGTCGTCAGCAGCGCGATCCCTGAGGAGGCTGCGGAAGCGGATCGTTACACCGCCCCCGAACGATTCAAGCACGACGCGGAAGGCGCAGCCGAAGACTGGCGCTCCGACCTCTTTTCACTCGCCCTCATCGCGTCCGAGATGCTGGAGGCCGATATCGAGGGTTTGGGTGGAGCCGACCCTTCCATTACCCTCCCCCAGCCTGCGCGTGCACTTCTCGTGGACGCGGAAAAGCTCGCGAGCACTCTCGAGATTGCGTTACGTGCTGACCCGCGCCAGCGACAGATCGGCTGGGCCGAGCTCCATGATGCCCTGCGGTCGCGTGCTCCGGAGCCGCCCGATTTTGGGGCGACCGTGGCGATTCCGATCGACCGGCTCCCGATTCCGAGTCCTACGGCTCTGGAAGAGGGACTGACGGGTGATGGTGACACCGGTGAAACAGGCGAACCGCCGGTGGCGATCGATGACGGGTATGCAACGAACCAGGGTGCGGATCTCACCGTGCCCGCACCGGGAGTCCTAACCGATGACATCGATCCGCACGGCGAAACGCTGACGTCAATAGGCATTACCGATTCCGCGCATGGGACCCTGACCCTGAAGGCCGACGGTTCATTCACCTACGCGCCGGAGCCGGGTTTCTTCGGCACCGACTCGTTCACCTACAAGGCCAACAACGGCGAGCTCGACTCCAACGTCGCCACGGTCACAATCACCGTCAAGGAGGTCAAGGAGCCACCGATGGCGGTGGGCGATGAGTTTGTGATGGACCAGGATGTGGCGCTCGACTTACCCGCCCCCGGAGTTTTGGCCAACGACCCCGATCCGCACGGCGAAACGCTGACGTCAATAGGCATTACCGATTCCGCGCATGGGACCCTGACCCTGAAGGCCGACGGTTCATTCACCTACGCGCCGGA
>DAOWFV010000243.1 GCA_030637805.1 Acidobacteriota bacterium
CTCCATGTTCATGACATGGCAGGCTCCGCAGACGTTTGAGATCGAATCGACCCCCGGCGGGGTAGCGCCGTGTGACCCATGGCAATCGTTGCAGGTCGGCGCGCTGAGGTCGTTGCCCTGCGTGAGCGCGAGGAAGTGAACCGATCGACGGTAGCGCGAGACCTGGCCGGCGGAGATGCCGTACCCGCCCATCAGCTCGGAATCGGCGTGGCATTCCGCACAGGTAGCCACGACCTGGGTTGGGTAGACCGAGGATCTCGGGTCGGAGGCAGCCATGATGCCGTGGACACCGTGGCAGGAGATGCAGGTCGCCACCTTTGTGTCGCCTTCCGCCAAACGCATTCCGTGGATGCTTGTCCGGTACTGGTCCCACTGATCGGTCGGCAGGTTTGGATCGAAGCGTCTGATGAAACCCGGGTCTCCATGGCAGCTGCCACAGAGGGCGGGAATCTCCCCAGCCGCAGGCGCCCCGCGAAAGCCACGATCCGGGTCCATCGCCTCGTCCGCTTCCTCAGCGTTGGCGTCGCCGCCGTGGCAGAGCACGCAGCCCAGGCCTCCACGATTGTGTACATCGCCGGCAAAGAGCTCGGCGGGCTCACGAAGCTCGGGCTCGTCAAGCTCCAGGTGGCAGCTGACGCAGCTCCCTCCAGTGGCGGGGCCACCCCCCTCCTGAGCTCCCACGATCGTTGCGCACAGTCCCAGCGTCAGTATGACGTTCCACCGCCTCACAGGAATACCCCCATGAACGAGAGACCCGTCATCACCACGATGTACGCGAGAACAAACCACCCCACCGCCGTGAAAAGAGGGCTCGGTTCACCGCGGCGTGCGCGCCGATCGAGGACCGGAATCAGAAACCACAGGACCCCGGCAAGGGCGAACGCCCCGAGACCGAGCAGCTCACCCTCAATCCCCAGGACCATGCCGGGGATCAGCTTCAAGGTCTCGAACATGAAGAGGAAGTACCACTCCGGCGTGATACCAGCGGGGGCCGACGCAAAGGGGTCGGCCTTGACGCCCAGCTCCCAGGGGAAAAACGCCGCCAATCCGCACAGGATGGCGAGGCCTACCAGCCACACCACCAGCTCGCGGAGAACGAAGTTCGGAAGAAACCTCATCCCACCCCGACGCTCGGCATCGTCTTCCAAACCACGGGGGACATGGATACCCTGGCGTTGGACGAAAGCCAGGTGCGCGCCGATCAGCCCGGTGATGATGAGAGGCATCACTGCCACGTGAAAGCCGAAGAACCGGGTCAACGTGGCGCCGGTGACATCCTCACCGCCGCGCAGGAAACGCAGGAGCCAATCGCCAACCAGCGGGACCTTGCTCACCATGTCGGTTCCCACCCTGGTGGCGAAGAAGGCGAGCTCGTTCCACGGCAGGAGGTAGCCGGAAAAACCAAAGCCCATCGCCATCGCCAAGAGCAGACATCCGGTCCACCACGTCATCTCCCGTGGTTTGGCGTAGGACTTCATGAACACAACCGAGAACATGTGGGCGAAGGCCGAAAGGACCATCAGGTTGGCTGACCACGAGTGGACCGAGCGCACCAACCACCCAAAGGGAACACGGGTGACGATGAACTGAACGCTTTCGAACGCCGCCTCAGCGGTCGGACGGTAGTACAACAACAAGAGAACGCCGGAAGCCACCTGGATCATGAAGAAGAACAGCGTCAGACCGCCAAAGAAATAGGCCCCCTCGAAGCGGTGCCTCGGCACCTCCTTCTCGCCGGCGAATTCGATCAGCGGCCGGATATCGAGGCGTTCGTCGAGAAAGCGGGTGATCGCGTCGACGAACCTCAAGGTCAGCTTTCCTTCGTCACCCAGATCTCATCGTCGGTGATGTCGACCCGGTAGCGCTCGAGAGGCCGCGGCGGCGGGCCCGCGATGTTGCCTCCGTTGAGATCGAAGCGTCCATTGTGACAAGCACACCAGATATTCTGCATGTCCTCCCGGAACTGCACCGTGCAGTTGAGGTGGGTGCAAATCGCGGAGAACGCCCGCACCTCCCCGGTAGCCGTGCGCACCAGGATCCCCGGTTTGGAACCGAAGCGAAAGACCTTGCCAGAGCCCGGTGGCAGTTCGGCAAGGTCACCGGCGTGCACGGTGTTGGTAGGCGCCTCGGCCACCTCGGGAGGGATGACGAATCGAAATGCCGGATAGAGGGCCGACACCATAACCGCTCCCAGACTGGTACCCAAAACCCAGTCGACGACAGAGCGCCGGGTTGGTCGCGGTTCGAGGATCGGTTACTCCATACCTATATATTCATCTCGATGCCTGAGCAAGTGTAGCAGATGTCCCAACCACCTAACGAACCAAGAACTACTGCTCCTGCGGCTTCTCCGTCGACATCTGGATCATATTGGCCCCGACCTTTCGCGCCACGTCGAGCACATGGACCACCACCCCGTAGTCGGCGGATCGATCCCCCTTGAGAATCACCGCGTTGTCCGGGGCGCGCTCCACCAGCTCGCGCATCCGATTCTCCAGCTCGCTCTCTTGAACGATCCGATCATCGATCCAGATGGTGCCGTCGGCGGCGATCTTCACCTCGGGCGGGCGTTCCTCCCGGCTCACGCCAGCCGTCTCGGCGGTCTCCGCCTCCGGAAGCTTGAGCTTGAGACGCTCATCGGTCACGAACTGGGTGGTCACCGCGTAGAAGATCAGGAGGAGAAAGATGATGTCGATCAGAGGTGACATCTGTATCTCGGGCTTGTGCGACCGCAGGGGAGCCAGGCGCATCAGTCTTCGTCCTCCTCATCCCGGACCCTCTCAGGCCTTCGCACCAGGTGGAGGAAATCCAGGATCTGCGCCTCGATTTCCGCGAGGATACCCACCGCCCGGGCCTCGAGATAGGAGTGGGTGAACAGCGCCGGGATTGCAATCACCAAACCCGTGGCGGTCGTGATCAGGGCCTGCGAGATGCCCGAGGAGAGCTGTTCGGTGATGCTCGATCCAGCGGTCGCGACCACCGCGAAGATCTTGATCATGCCGATCACCGTGCCGAGGAGGCCGAGCAACGGCGCCCCGGCGACGATGGTGGCGAGGGCCGGCAGCCCCCGTTGGAGCCCCATGAGCTGGAGGCGGCCGGTGTCCTCGAGGATCTCCTTGAGCTCGTCATAGGGTGCATGCCGGTTCTCCACCAGCCCAACGACGAGCTCGGTGAACGGCCCGGGGTGGCGCCGACAGTAGTCGACGGAACCTCGAAACTTGCGCCCAGCAAGCAACCCGGAGAGGGCCTGTATGGTGCCGGTCTGCAGGTAATTGGCACGGCGCAGCACCCACAACCGTTCGAGGATGATGGCCAGCGCCGCCAGCGAGAGGATGGCGAGCGGGATCATGACCGGTCCGCCGGATATCAGAATGTCGACCACGGAGTGCTCCTAGCTTCTACCTGAGATGAGCGGTTCTGCCGGATGAGATGTGCCAAGCTCTTGATGCTCTGGTGCTTGCGACAAGCGGAGGCATACCCCGAGGTATGTCGAGCATTGGCGCAAGTGCCCAGAGCGCAAGAGATTGGTGCAGATCGTCGGCGAGAATCGCTCATCTCAGGTTCCAGTAATTTCATCACCGCCGTCCCCGGTCCGGGGGGTTGCGGTTGTAGAAGAAAGTGATGGTAACACCCTCCCGGCCCTCACCACCGAGGTCCACCGGCAGTGGCTCGAAGGGCGAGGAACGGGCGATGGCGTCGCGGGCGGCGAAGTCCATGGGCGGCTTGCCCGATTCGTCGACAATGTGGAGGCTGGTGACCGTGCCGTCGCGTTCGATGAAAAAGCGGATCTTCACCACCCCCGAGACACCCATCATCGCGATTTCCGGAATCCGCCAGTGGCGGCGGATCTTGGCCAGCATCGCCTTGGCATATGGACCCCAGTCGTACCACTGGGTGTCGAAGGAGAGACCGCCGGTGTCCACCTGCCCACCCTCGCGATCCGGATTCTCCGGCAGCCCGCCCGCCTCCGGCGGCAGCGCCCAGGCACCGGTCGGGGGTAGCGGCAGGGCGGGTTCCGGCGCTGGAGCCTCGGGTACGATCTCTCCGGCGCCCTCTGTGCCGGGTTCGGCCGGTCGCTCATCGACCGGCTCCTCCGGCCGTGGCCGTTCAGTCTCTGCAGGCGGCACCTGCGGCCCCTGCACCTGCGGCGGTGCGCCGGCGTCGAGGACCTGTCCCCCTTCGGCTTGTACGAGCTGTGGAGTGTTGCCCTCGGTGGAGGGTCTCTCCGCAGCTTCGCCCTCGCCGCCGTGGGCGCGCCGATCGAGATCGGAGAGGGGAACCTGCGGCGAAACCGGCTCCTCCTCGCGCTCTTCCGCCAGGTCTACAAACTCGAACTCCAGAGGTTGCTGATCCTGGGCTGAGGTTTCGGGGACCAGCTCTACTGCCGACGCGTCGGACGAGGGCCACAGACGCTCTACCTGCGGCGCCACGAGAAACAGCAGCAGCAGGTGAAGAAGCAGCGAGATCTCCACCGCGCGCCGCAAGGTGCTTCGCTCTCGATTCACGACGTTACCCTAGCAAGATTCCTGCCATACGATCATCTTCCTCCGACACGACCTTCCAGCAACAACACCGCGGCCTGCGGACACGTTCCCGGCGCGGAGAATACACCTGCCGCGAGGAGCCGGTGCCGCTTTGGCAGTGCGCCGGGTCACCGTGACCTTCTGCCACCCGTGACCGGTGGACAACCTATGTTCAGAGTAATCAGGATCTTGCATCGACCAGCTCCAGCCAAAGAGCGGTCTCTTGCGGAGATCGGAATCACATCATTCGCAGCGGTGTTCCCTATTGAGGACGGCGCGAAGCACTGCTGGTCGTCCATGGAGGAGTTCGATGCGTCGCTTTTCTCTTTTCACCTTTGTCATCCTCCTTCTCGCGGCAGTCCTTCGCTCCGCGGCAGGAACCTACACCATCGACCCGGTCCACTCCAGCGTTTCCTTCAAAATCCGACATCTCGTGGCACGCACCGGGGGCGAATTCACCTCCTTCAGCGGCACCATCACCCAGGACTTCGAGGATCTCGACCGCAGCGCGGTTGAGCTTCACATCGTGACGGCCAGCATCGACACCCGTGACCGGGACCGTAACGATCACCTGCGTTCCGCAGAATTCTTCGACGTCGAGAAGTACCCGGAAATCACCTTTGTCAGCACCAAGATCACCAAAGTGGATAACGGCACCTACGCGGTTGCAGGCACTCTGACCATGCACGGCGTCAGCCACCAGATTACGCTCACTGTTGACTACCTCGGTGAGGCCGAAGATCCGTGGGGCGGCACCCGCGCCGGCTACGAACTCAGCACCACCATCGACCGCAAGGACTACGGTATCTCCTGGAACAAGACCCTGGATAACGGAGGGCTGATCCTCGGGGACGAGGTGGAGATCTCGATCGACCTCGAGGTCGTGAAGGTGAAACAGTCCACGGTGAGATGGTAGAACCCGGATCGTTCTGCTAAGTGGCAAGGGGTTGGAAAGTTTTGAGTTTTTAGTTTTTAGTTTTGAGTTGCTGACGGCCTACGGCCGTCGCGACCCGCCGACGGGAGCGGATGTCGGGCAAGGGCGCGATGACCGAAAGTGAAGAAGAACTGGGAATTCAGAACTCCCTCCTAATCCCCTAACCCTTTACCTCCTGACTCCCTAACTCCCTAACTCCCTAACTTCATAACTCCCTACCTCTTTACTCTTAACTCTTCACCTTCTACCCTCGACGTGCCGATCCTCAATCGGACGGACAGAAGAGGAGTGACGACCAAAATGACACGCTACGACTTCGATCTGTTCACCATCGGCGCCGGCTCCGGAGGGGTCCGCGCGAGCCGGATGGCCGCGGCTTACGGTGCCCGGGTGGGCGTCGCCGAGGTCTCCCGTCTGGGCGGCACCTGCGTCAACCTCGGATGCGTGCCAAAAAAGCTCATGGTCTATGCCTCGGAATTCTCGGCTGCCGCCGAAGATGCACGGGGTTTCGGGTGGACCGTGCCACAGCCGACCTTTGACTGGGCGACCCTGATCGCCAACAAGGACCGCGAGATCGCCCGCCTCAACGGCATCTACCGTGAGCTGCTCGAGGGCGCAGGCGTTCGGATCATGGAAGGCCGCGCACGCCTCCGCGACCGCCACACCCTTGAGGTGGACGGGAAGGTTGTCACTGCCGACCGGATTCTGGTCTCGACCGGAGGTCATCCGTTCAAATCAGAGATCCCGGGGAATGAGCTCAGCATCACGTCCGACGAGATCTTTCATCTCGACCGCCAACCGGAACGGGTCGTGATTGCCGGCGGTGGATACATCGCGGTCGAGTTCGCAGGCATCCTGAACGGGATGGGGTCCCAGGTCACCCTGGTTTACCGCGGCCCATTGTTCTTGCGCGGATTCGACGACGACGTGCGCTCCACTTTGGCAAACGAGTTGCGCAAGAGGGGCATCGATCTTCGCTTCGAAACCCTGATCGACCGTCTCGAGCGTAGCGGGGACGAGCTGCTCGCTACCACCAACCACGGCGATGTGATCAAGACCGACCAGGTATTGAGCGCGATGGGCCGCCTGCCCAACACCGCCGGTCTCGGGCTCGAGGAGGTCGGCGTCGAGCTCAGCGACCGCGGTGCCGTCGTAGTGGATGAGAACCTGGAATCCAGCGTGCCAGGCATCTACGCCCTGGGCGACTGCATCGACCGCATCGCGCTGACACCGGTGGCCCTGTCCGAAGGAATGGCGCTGGCCGAGACCCTGTTCCACGACAATCCGAGCGTCGTCGACTACACCAATGTCCCGTCGGCGGTCTTCAGCCAGCCCCCAATCGGCACCGTCGGACTGACCGAGGCCGACGCCCGCAATCAGGGTTTCGACGTCATCATCTACCGATCCACCTTCAAACCCATGATCCACACCCTCTCCGGACGCGACGAACGCACCATGATGAAGCTCGTCGTCGACCGCCCCTCGGACCGCGTCCTCGGTGTCCACATGGTGGGACCCGACGCCGGCGAGATCATTCAGGGCATGGCCGTCGCGCTGAAGGCCGGTGCGACCAAGGCTGTCTTCGACGCCACCATCGGCATCCACCCGACCGCCGCGGAAGAGTTCGTTACTATGAGAACGCCCGTTTAGTTTTGAGTTTTGAGTTTTCAGTTACTGGAATTTGGTGAAAGGTTCTGGAAGGTGACGAGTAATCGGTCTGTTGCGGTCGCCGGATTGATCCTTGCGGGGGGCGAAGGGAGTCGCTGGGGTGGGCCGAAAGCGTTCGCGAGGTTGCCCGGAGGGTGCACCTTTCTCGAGACCTGCGCCGAAACCATGCGTCTCGCAGGCTTGAAACCCGTAGCTGCCACGGCACCCCCAAATGTCGAGGACTTTGGTGTAGAGGGCCTCGAGACGATCTCCCTGCCCGGTCCCGGTCTCGACATGTTCTCCTCGCTGCGAGACGGGCTAACGCATCTGGCGAGCGACCAGACTTGGCGGGCCGTGGTCGTGCTTCCGGTGGATCACCCGCTGGTCGCCGTCGACACGGTGCGTCTCCTCGGTGCGGCCAGTGGGAACGTGATTCCCAGCTACCGGGGCAAACACGGTCACCCGGTACGTCTCACCCGCACCCTCGGAGAGCAAATCGTCGCCGGCGAGCTTCCCGGGCCGACCCTGCGCGACGCGTTGCGGACTGCTTCCCCGATGGACCTCGAGGTCGACGACCCGGACGTCGTCACGAACTGCAACACACCACTGGCGCTCGAATCCGCCCTCCACCGCACAACTAAAAACTAAGAACTGACCACAGCCTTTCCCTCAACCGGTATCTTCACCGGCCAGGTCACGCCAGAGGCAAACCCTCCGCACTCCACCTATCTGGCTTGTGACCGCGCCCTGCTCTACCGCGCGGAGCACCGGCTCCGGATCTTCCACTATGGTTCCGCAGAGCACGTCGAACCCAAGCTCGAGCAGGCACGGCGCCAGCGGCGTGCTGGGGCCGAGCATCATGGTGAAGGCGCCCGGCCGGATGAAGGGCAGAATGTCCTCGAGCGTGTGATTGATGAGGGTCGTCGCACTGATCGCCACGACCTCGGCATGGGGTAACACCTCCGCCACGTTCTCCGGGCCCAGGTCCCCAGGACGGCGACCCTGGCCGCGCTCGAAGACCCAGAGCTCGCGGCAGCTCTGTCGCAGGGCATCGACAAAGGGGAAATGCCCGATGATCGCGGCCACTCGACCCTCCGCGCGTTGGTTCAGAATCTCCTTGGCATTGCCTTCGACAACATTCCCATCAGGAGGGCCGAGCAACGCATTGACGGTTGCCAAACCCACCGCGGCTTCGGGCAGCGACGCTGAGCGGAGCAGCTCGGTGAGCTCGATGGGGCTCGTATCCCGGAGACTCCCCGCATCCATTATCGGAACCCGGGCGTGTCCGTGAGGCTCGGCGGCCATCGTCGAGGCCATCCCCGTCCCCGCCGAAGTCTGGACCACAGTCCAGAAGGGCCCGACCCGGAGATCGAGAAGGCGAACATCAGCCAACGTTGGAACCGAGTGAAGGATGGCGTCGATAACCGGCAAATCCATGGCAGTCACTGTAACAGGAGAAAAATTAGGAATTAGGAATTATCGGCGCGAGGGAGCAATCTGGTAACTCGGGGCGGGATGCCCGTGCTTGGGTGCGATGAACTCAAAACTAAGAACTCAAAACTCAAAACTAACAATCTCGTCTCCTCCTCTCGACGCGAAGGGGGTACAATCTCTATGTGTATTCATAACAGTGATTTAGTCTCAATCTGAAAACGGTTCGGAGCCAGTCAGAAGGAGGGCATGATGGGCACGAAAATTAAAGGGCCGGGCGAGCCCACAAAGGGCGTCACTCGCCGCGGTTTCATCGGCTCGGTGAGCGCCGGCGCGGTAGCAGCAGCCACCGGAGTGGCGCGCCGTGGGGAGGCAGTGCCCGAGATCACCGCCCCCGGCGAGATGGTGCAGGTGGCGCTCACCATCAACGACCGGGTGCATCGACTACTGGTCGAACCACGTTGGACCTTGCTGTTCGTCCTTCGCGAGCGGCTCGCCATCACCGGCACCAAGGTCGGCTGCGAGCGCGGCGAGTGCGGCTCGTGCACGGTGCTCATCGACGGTCAGCCGCGCTACGCCTGCATGACGCTGGCGGTCGAGGCGGAGGGGACCGAGATCACCACCGTCGAGGGACTGATGCACGGCGAGGAGCTGGGCGACGTGCAGAAGGCATTCGTTGAGGAGGACGCCTTCCAGTGCGGCTACTGTACCCCCGGCCAGGTTGTTTCGGCCGAGGGCCTGCTTCGAGCGAGCCCCTCCCCCAGTCTTGACGAGATCCGCCACGGAATGAGCGGCAACCTCTGCCGCTGCGCCGCCTACGTCCACATCTTCCGGGCGGTCGACACGGCCGCCGGATTAAAGCGGAAGGGAGGTGGAAAATGAACCGCGACGAAACCTACTGGGTCGAAGAACCGGTTCCCGAGACCCCCGCCCCCTCGGAGTACCCGGCGCCCTGGAAAAAGACCCGCGTGGTCGGCGAGCGCCTTGCCCGCATCGACGCCTACGAGCGCGTCAGCGGGACCGCGGTCTACCCGTCGGATATCGTCCTCCCCGACATGCTTTATGGCGCGGTGCTGCGTTGCCCCCACGCTCGCGCCACTGTGAAGCACCTGGACGTCGCGAAGGCGAAGGCGATCCCCGGCGTCGCGGCGGTACTCACCGGTACATCGCCGGAGGCGCAGGTGGGCTGGCCCCTCTACAGGGGCATGACCGACATCCCTCTTTTCGCCGAAATCTGCCGCTTCGAGGGCGAGCCCGTGGCCGCAGTGGCCGCCGAGACCCCGCAGCAGGCGGCGGATGCCCTGCGCGCCATCGAGGTTGAGTACAAGGTA
>DAOWFV010000047.1 GCA_030637805.1 Acidobacteriota bacterium
AGCTTCAAGGAGTTGATGGAAGACACTGAGTGGGACCGCTATGGGACCGGCCGCAACCCCAGGTGCGACAACTGCATGGCCCACTGCGGCTTCGAGGGGACCGCGGTTGCGGACACCTTCGACCACCCGCTCAGAGCCCTGCGGGTGGCACGGCGTGGACCGGAGATCGAAAAGCCGATGATGCCCGACCTGCCGATCGATCGGATCGACCGTGGGGGACCCGAGTTGCCGGTGCGACGGGCGGGATGACGCACGCAAAATGGGCAATCTCTGGTTTTTCGTGTGTCTGCCGGCCGCAATCCTCTGGATCGCCCTCCTGCTGCTGCCGTGGCGACCGTGGTCAACGCGGGAGCGCCTCGCCGCCCTCACCACGAAACCTGGTGAGATATACGGGTTAGGTAACCTCACCGTCCTGATCCCGGCCCGCAACGAGGCCGCGGGGATCGGTGTGACCCTGAACGCCCTGTATCGGCAGGATCCTGCGATCAAGGTTGTCCTGATCGATGACCGCTCGGCCGACGGCACCGCGGAGGCCGCGCGGGCAGGTGGGGCGCCGAATGTTCAGGTCATAGAAGGGACACCTCTGCCGTCCGGCTGGACCGGCAAGCTGTGGGCGCTGGCGCAGGGGATGCGCCGGGTCGACACCGAGTACGTGGTTCTGCTTGACGCCGACATCGAGCTCGAAGAGGGCATCCTCGCTCGCATGCTCGAGCTCGCGCGCACGCGCGATCTGCAGCTCGTCTCCTTGATGGCGACGCCGAGCCTGTCCGGTTTTTGGGAAAAGCTGCTGATGCCGGCCTTCGTCTACTTCTTCAAGCTCCTGTACCCGTTCCACCTCGCCAACTCGTCGAGCCGGTGGGTGGCCGCCGCCGCAGGCGGCTGTGTGCTGGCCGAGGCCGAGGTGCTGCGCGATATCGGCGGGTTCGAGAGTCTCAAGGGCGAACTCATCGACGACTGCGCCCTCGCCGCACGGGTCAAGGGGGCCGGGCATCGCACCTGGATCGGGCTCAGCCATTCGGTCACCAGTCACCGCCGATATCAGACCTTGCGCCCGGTCTGGGACATGGTAGCCCGTACAGCCTTCACCCAGCTCCGGTACTCGCCGGCGCTGCTGGTCGGTTGCGTGCTCGCCATGTTGGTGGCCTTCTGGCTCCCGGTCGCGGGGCTCCTGGCACCGGCGCCGTCGGCACAGACTGTGGCTGTCGTCGCCCTGCTCGCGATGACTCTGAGCTACCTACCGACTCTTCTCTACTACCGGCTGTCGCCCGCCTGGGCGCTATTGTTGCCCCTCATTGGTACCCTCTACCTGGCGATGACGGTGGACTCGGCCCGGCGCTACTACCGCGGCGTCCGCTCCGAGTGGCGGGGGCGCGTATACGCGACACCGAGCGACGCCGCGGCCTTCCGGGGCAGCACGCCCCTCGTTCCTGCCGAGATCCACGTTGTGTCCGAGCCAGATCCCGATCCTGAGGCCTCCTCTTCCGTCAGAGAGCGAGGTCCGTGAAGGCGAAGCGGAGGCCGTCGAAGAGACCGCGGTCGCTGAGCTTGAGCTCGGGAATTACCAGCAGGGCCATGAACGAAAGAGCCATCAAAGGGGCGCGCAGGGAGGAGCCCAGGGCGCGCGCGGACTCGTCGAGCTCTGTGTAGCGCCGTGCTACGACGTCGCCCGGGTCGGTGCTCATGAGACCGGCCACCGGCAGCGGCAGGATCTCAACCTCGGAGCCGTCAGCCACCGCAATACCGCCCCGATGTTCAACCACCGCGCGCACCGCCGCGATCAACGATTCGGCGTCCGCTCCCACGGCGATAATATTGTGGGAGTCGTGGGCCACGCTGGAGGCCAGGGCCCCGCGCTGAAGCCCAAAGCCATGCACGAAGGCAACCGCAGGCGCCGCTGGTCGGTAGCGGTTGAGCACTGCGAGGTAGAGAATGTCCCGCGCGGGATCCGGCACCACCTGGCCGTCGTCGACAGGCGGCTCCATCGCCAACGCCCGGGTCATCAGCGAGCCGTCCTCGACGCCAATCACTCGAATCGGCCCGCCAGGATCGGGCACCTCGAGGTCTGCCGGCTCGGTGTCCTGCGCGTGGAAAATATTGATCGGCGGCGCCTCAACGCGCGGCAGCAGGCTCTGTCCGTTCTCCGCCGCGAGCCCCCCGTCGATCCAGGTGCGCTGGACGCCGAAAGTGCGCAGATCCCGCACCTCGACCGCATCCATTGGGTCTCCCAAACGCAGGCTTCCCACCGGCAGGCCGTAGTGCTCGACGGCGTTGAGGCAGGCGCAGCGCAGAACGTCGAATACATCGTGCCCGAGGGCCACTGCCCGTGCGGCCAGCCGATCGATGTGTCCGTCCAGCAGATCGTCCGGGTGTTTGTCGTCGGAGCAGAACATCACCCGGCCGGGCTGGGAGGAGATCAGGGGGTGGAGGGCGTCGAAGTCGCGGGCCGCCGAGCCTTCCCGGATCAGGATACGCATCCCCGCCGCCAGCTTGCTCTCGGCCTCTTCGAGGGTGGTGCACTCGTGGTCGGTGCTGATTCCCGCCTCGGCGTAACGCCGTGCCGCCTCCCCCGTCAGTCCGGGGGCATGGCCGTCCACGGGGAGGCCGCGGTCACGGGCCAAAGCGAGCTTGGCGAGGACCGCGGGGTTCCGATCGAGAACCGCAGGGAAGTTCATCATCTCGGAGAGGTAAAGCACGTCCGGCCTGTCGAGCAGGGCCGCGATCTCGTCGCATCCCAGCGTCGCACCGGCGGTTTCGAAGTCGGTCGCCGGCACGCAGGACGGCGCGCCGAAGAAGACCTTGAAGCCGGAGGCGGCGGCGTTTTCCAGCATGTAGCGCACACCGTCAACACCGAGTACGTTCGCTATTTCGTGCGGGTCCGAAACCGTGGCCACCGTGCCGTGTCTGGCCGCGATGCGGCCGAACTCCGACGGCACCAGCATCGAGCTTTCGATGTGGACGTGGGCATCGACGAAGCCCGGGAGAAGATAATTCAGAGAGGGATCCTCGGGGCCGGTCTCGTCGACCGCGACGATGCTGCCGTTCTCCCACCCGGTGGTCGCTGCACGGATGGTGCGAGCTGCCACATCGACGCAGTTCGCCCGAATTTTTCCCGATCTCGACGGGCTCATGTTGCAGCCTCCCACCTGTCCTAAGCCGCCCTGGAGTATAGGATGACCGCCCTGCGTTGTGGCCGCATTGGATCTCGCGTAGTATTTCGGCACCCCCTTGTAGAGGGCTCAGCCTGGTTTTCGGGAGAGAGAGGAAGTATGGCGTTGGCACAGCTCGAGATCACGGCATTCGGCTTTTCCCGGGTCTTTTTCCTCGAGTACCACGGTTTCAACACCTTCTTTTCATTGTGGGCGACGGCACGTTATCGGAAGCTTGCTCTTGGGGAGGCTTGAAGCATGCTTGGTGTCGTCACAGCCCTGCCGCAGGAACGGGCCTGGTTGGCCGGCACCGTCGGCGACGCGGACCTCGTGGTGGAGCTCAGCGGTATCGGCACGCGGGCGGCGTCGAACGCGGTCCGGCGTCTCATCAAGCGGGGTGCGACCTGCCTCGCCAGCTGGGGAAGCGCGGCGGGTCTGGATCCGAGCTGTGTCGCCGGTACCGTCGTCCTCCCGCGAACGGTGGTCCTCCCGGGCGAAGGGGCCTACGACACAGATCGGGCGTGGCGCCGCCGGCTGATCGAGCGTCTCGAGAACCATGTTCCGCTGTCCACCGGGCTTCTGATCCACAGCGTGGAGCTTCTCCAGACGCCCGCCGCCAAGCGACAGCTTTTTCGACAGGAGGGGGCCGTCGCCGCCGATATGGAGAGCGGCGCCGTGGCACGCTTGGCGGCGGAACATGAACTCCCGTTTGTCGCGATCCGGGTCGTGCTCGATGCCGCCGGAACCAGCCTGCCCCGGGCGATTGCTGCGAGCACTGATGAGGAGGGTCGGTTGCTTTCCGGAGCTCTCTGTCGGCGCGCGCTTTGCAGTCCTGAAGATTGGCCGCGTTTTGTCCGGCTGGCGCTGTCGTACCGAGTCGCCGGGCGCGCCATGCGCACGACGTGGCAGCTGGCGTCACCGAACCTCCTGTGCCCGGATCATTGCTAGCCCGCATATCTCACCGGGTTCCGTCGCGAGGGCGGCGAGGTGCCGTGCACGGTGGCGTTTTCGATCCGAGGGGCGCGGCTTGTACTTGACAGTACGTCGAGCACCCCGAGGCGAGAAAACACCGCTGGGTGCGGTGCATCGGCGGCCGCAGCAGAAAGCTGGTGAGATATGCGGGCTGGACCTGGGGACATCGGCAGGAGGAATTGAAGGATAATGCTGAAAGGCGGGGTAGGGGATATGAAGATCGAGTACCGGCCCATCGGAGTGATCCACACAGCCTTTACTGATCTCGAGGGCATGCCGATCCAGCCTTCGCGAGGCAAGGGCGCGAAGGGAACCGTCGAGGTCTTCCCGGAGTACGCCGACGGTCTCGCCGACCTGGACGGTTTCTCACACGTCGTGCTGCTCTACCACCTCCACCGCTCGAAGGGTTTCAGCCTCCGGGTCACGCCGTTCCTGGATACCCGGGAGCGCGGCCTCTTCGCCACTCGAGCGCCCAGACGCCCCAACCCCATCGGTCTCTCGGTGGTCCGCCTGCTCGGAATCGAGGGCGGCCGGATCTCGGTGCAGGACCTCGACATCCTCGACGGGACCCCGTTGCTGGACATCAAGCCCTACGTGTCGGACTTCGACCACTGCACCGATGTCCGGATGGGTTGGCTCGAGAAGGTCAAGGGGCGGAAGACGCGATCCGACGGCCGGTTCGTGGAGTGAGCTGGTGAAACTGGAGATCCAGGTACTGCCCGGAGAGTACGCGGTCTGGCAGCTGCCGGCCGACGCGCCGCCGCCGAGGATCGAGGGAGCGGGCTTTCTCTCCGTCACCCGTACCCCGGACGAGCTCTCGGTGGTCTCTCCGGCGGACTCCGTGCCGGACGGTGTCCCGGCGGAAACGGGTTTCCGGTGTCTCGCGGTCGCAGGTCCTCTGGCGTTCGACCTCACCGGCGTCGTGGCCGGCCTCAGCACGCCGCTCGCGGAGGCGGAGGTCCCGATCTTCGTGATCTCCACCTTCGACACCGACTATCTGCTCGTCCGCTCCGAGGACCTCTCCCGCGCCCGCCGCGCGCTGACGGCCGCCGGATTCCAGATCACGGACCGATAGCCCCACGCCCGTGCCCCTGCCCCTGCCCGTACTCGAAACTTCGAGCTCTTCCAAGCGCGGCCAGAATGCTCGGATTCTTGATCGTTTCCCCGCGCAGACAATTCAAAATTGAGAATTGAGAATTGAGAATTGGTTCTCAGCTCCCTCCCGGCATCACCAGCAACAGCCCGATGAGGATCAGCGCGATGCTGACCATGCGGCGAAAGGTGGCCTCCTCGAGGCGGAGGTGGATGTGGTTGCCGACGAAGGCGCCGAGGAGGACGGCGGGCATCACCGCGACGGCCGACCACAGCCGGGGCGCGGTGATGAGGCCGAAGGCGGCGTAGGATGGCACCCGCACCGTGGTCATGAGCAGGAAGATGGCCATCAGATTGCCGCGAAAAGCCGTCTTGTCGGCGCCACCGAGCTGGTAGTAGAGCACCAGCGGTGGACCACCCGTGCCGAAGAGGCCGGTGAGGACTCCGGAAAGAAAACCGGTGGGCGGCGCCACCCACGGCGGCCAGCCGTGTCGACGCGGCCTCGGCGTGACAAGAAAAACCGCCCCCACGGCAACCAGGAAAACGCCGAGCACGACGAGCAAGAAGCTCGGGTTCCCCCAACGCAGGAGCCATGTGCCGAGAGGGATGCCGAGACCGACTCCCACGAAGAGAAGCAGCACCCCACGCCAGGAAATCCTGCGCCAGGACTTGCGCACCACCCAGAGCTCCGCCGGGAGGTTGACGAGAAGAAGAAGCACCACCACGTCACGGAGCTCGGGCAGGAGTAGCGCGAGCGAGCCGACGGCGATGAGCCCCGCGCCGAAACCGAGCAAGACGTAAACCGCCTCGGCGACTGCCAGGACGAGGCAGACGACGAGGAACTGGGGAAGAGAGGTGAAAACTGTCTCGATACCGACCCTCACGCCATCTCGAGCAGCGTTGCGACCGTTCTCTCGATGCCCTCCGCGGCCTCCGAGATGCTGTTGGCCAACATGTAGGCCGGGGAGCTCACCAGCTTGCGCTCCTGGTCAACCACGAACTCGGTCACCGGGCACGCAACGTGGGCGGCGCCCATGGCTTCCAGGGCGCCCGCCGTATCGGCGTCGTTGCCGATCGTGAGCTCCGGCCCCTCGTCGCCGAGGACCTTGGCGATGAGCGCCGGCGCTATGCAGACCGCCGCCACCGGCTTGCCCTGATCGTGGACCGCGTGGACCAGCGCCGCGACCCCGGGATCCACGTCGCAGTCGGCGCCCTTGACCGCGAAGTCGCAGAGGTTCTTGGCGGCTCCGAAACCGCCGGGTAGGATCAAGGCGTCGAGCTCGGCGGCATCCACCGTCGCCACATCGCGCACTGCGCCGCGGGCAATGCGTGCAGACTCCACCAGCACGTTTCGTTCGGCTCCCTCCTCGACCTCGCCGGTGAGGTGGTTGACCACGTGCATCTGCGGAATGTCAGGTGCACACATCACCGCCTCCGCGCCGTGCCGATCGAGCGCGAGTAAGGTCACAACCGTCTCGTGGATCTCAGCGCCGTCGTATACGCCGCAGCCTGACAGAATCACACCGACCTTCTTGCCCATGGGAGGCCTCCTTCGTGAAGCTCTGCACCCGGTATTGTAGCGCCCCTGCATGAGCGTGCGGCTCACCCACCGGATACTGGATGCCGGATGCAGGTCGCAGGTCGCAGGTCGCAGCGAGATCGTCGACTGGACTCCTGCGATGTCAAGCCCTTTCAAGACCTTTCTTTCGTGACCTCCGTGCCTGCTAAAACCTGAGACCTGAGACCTGAGACCTGCATCCAGCATCCGAGCCGTGGGAACGAGAAATGAAGCTAAGTTGTTGAAGTCTGCAGGGGGTGCTTGATGATCGACCTCTACACCTGGTCCACACCCAACGGGCACAAGGCCCAGATCATGCTCGAGGAGACGGGGCTCGAGTACCGGTCGCACCCGGTGAACCTGCAGGAGGGGGAGCAGCATGCGCCCGAGTACCTGGCCATCAGCCCCGGCGGCAAGATCCCGGCCATCATCGACCACGACGGTCCCGGCGGCGAAGAGCTGCCGATCTTCGAGTCGGGGGCGATTCTCCTCTACCTGGCTGAGAAGAGTGGGCGCTTGCTGCCTGCCGATCCGAGGGGACGCTGGCAGGCGCTCGAGTGGCTGATGTTCCAGATGGGCGGGGTTGGGCCGATGCTGGGCCAGGCGGGCTACTTCCGCAACCGGGCGCCGGAGGCGATCCCCTCCGTCATCGAACGCTTCACCAGCGAGGCCGGCCACCTCTACGGCGTCGTCGACCGCCGGCTCGCCGACCGTGAGTTCTTGGCCGACGACTACTCGATCGCGGACATCGCCTGCTTCCCCTGGCTGCGCGTTTTCGAACGCCTGGGCATCGACATCGGGGACTTCCCCGCGGTCAGCCGTTGGCTCGGGGCGATCGCCGCGCGACCGGCGGTCCAACGCGGTCTCGCGGTCCTCTGAACCGGGCTACCACTTGGGGATGATGATCCTGGGCGGCGACTGACCCTCGGCCCAATATCGGTCCTTGCCGTCGTCGCAGAGGACCTGGTACTCGACCTCGATCTCCTGCTCGTTCTTCTCGGTGATCACGAGGGTCGCGCCGTTCGTGTCGGCCTTCAGCGCGGTCACCCGCGAGGACAGGGAAACCTGCTCGGAGCCCTGGGAGATCACCTTCCCCGCTACCGGGATAAACACCCACGCCGTTCCCTTGTCGGTCTTGAACGTTACCCGGCGAATGGTGCCCGCGGAGTTGTGGGGATCGGGTACTTTCTTGACCTTGATCCGTGGGATTTTCGGTTTGAGCCTGGAATCGACCTTAATCGTGAGCTCCTCTACTTCCTGAAGAGCGGCGCTTCCACATCCCCATTGGGCGCTCAACGCGACGCTCGCCAGCACGAGCACAATGACTGCTCTCCTCCCGAATACGCTCATGTCTCCCTCCAATCTCGGACGTTCCGTTTCACAAAAACGCGGGCAGACGCACCACCCGCCAGACTACTGTTTCGTTTCCTCGTCGGGATCCTCCTCGGTTGTTTCAGCCTGTGGTTCGCCGTACTTTTCGGCCAGCTTCACGAAGTGCGGGTCCTCGACCAGCGCGGCGAGGACCGGGTAGCTCTCGATCAAATCGAGGGGGAAGCCGGCCTCGAGGGCGCGCCCCAGCCATTCGACGGCCTGGTCACGCTCTCCGAGCTCCTCGTAAACGGAGGCGAGGTCGAACATTTGTTGGGGGTCCGTGATGTCGAGGCTGAGGATGCGGGCGAGAAGACCACGTGCAGCGGCCTCGTCGCCGAGCTGCACGCGGTATGAAGCGAGGTCGATCAGCAGCCTGACGTCGTTGGGCGTCACCTCGAGGCG
The DNA here is from genome assembly GCA_030637805.1 of Acidobacteriota bacterium. Classification (GTDB taxonomy): domain Bacteria; phylum Acidobacteriota; class Thermoanaerobaculia; order Thermoanaerobaculales; family Sulfomarinibacteraceae; genus Sulfomarinibacter. The sequence continues at coordinate 8,542 of DAOWFV010000047.1, forward strand.
CGCGGCGGCCAACCCCTCTGCACGTCGGTAGGCCGTGAGCGCACCCCCGAGATCGGGAGGTTCCTGTTGCCTCAGGACCTCGCCGAGGTTGTTCCACACCTGGTAATCGCTGTCATCCATCTCGAGGGCCTGCCGGTAGAGGCCGGCCGCTGGCTGGTAGTTGCCCTCCCAGTACTCGAGAGTGGCGAGGTTCGAGTAGGCCCAGTAGCCGGATCCGATCTCCACCGCCCTCTCGAGGTTTTCGCGTGCCGCCCCCAGGTCGCCGAGGTAGAGAGAGCAGCCTCCGAGCGAGGTATAGCCGATGCTCGAGTCCGGCAGCAGCTCGATCACGCGGCGGAAGTAGCCTGCGGCCAGCTCCCACTCGCCGCGCTCGAAATACAGCCGGCCGATGTTCTGATGTGTGACCCATTCTATGGGCCCGGTCCGGACGGCCCGCTCCAGGGTCTCCTCCGCCTGCTCGGGATCGCCGGCCGCCTTGAAGGCGTCGGCGAGATACACGTAGGCGCGGATGTTCAGAGGGTCGAGGGCCAGGGTTCGCTGCAGGTGCTCGACGGCGGCCTGGTACGAGCCGGTGTCGAGGGCGAAGCGGCCCGCGGCGAAGTGGGCGGGAGGCAGATCGGGAGCGAGCTCGACCGCGCGCCGGGCGTAGCCCATCCCGTGCTCGAGCCAGATGGGATCCTCGCTGAGTTCGAATCGTTGCCCGCAGGCATCGGCCAGCTGAACCATCGCCTCGGCGTAATCGGGGTCGAGCTCGAGGGCCTGCCGGTAAAGGGTCATGGCCCGGGTGAGCTGGTCCTCGGAGGGTTCGGTAGTGGTGCGGCCGCGGGCCTCGAGGAAGAGACCGGCGGCCTCGGCGCTGCTCGTTCCCCCGGCCCGCATCGCCTGGCGTTCCACGGCGCCGAGCTCGAGGTCCAGCATATCCTCGATGGTGGCCACGACTCGGTCCTGGAGCACGAAGTCGGCGGTCTTTTCGCCGGTGATGGTCCGCGACCGCACCTGACGACGCTTGGCCGCGTCCACCAGCTGGACGGGGATGCGCACCAGGTCGCTCTCCTGAAGCACGCTTCCCGATACCACCAGGTCGACGCCGAAGATGTGGTGGGCCATTTCGGCGCTGCTGACTCTGCCGGCGCGCACCTCGCTCGCCGGCACGACCGACAGCGACGAGCGAAACCGCCGCAGCTCGGCGAGCTTGGCGGTGACTGTGTCGAGGAGCCCGATACACATCAGCTGGGACTCCGTATCGACCGCCGGACAGTTGAAGGGCAGGACCAGCAGGTGGCGTTGTTGCGGGCGGTCGAGGATCGGGTAGAACACCGCCGCCAGAACGACCGCGGCCACGGCCGCCGCGATGGGCAGCACGCGGTGGGTGACGAGCCGCCGCCGGCGTACGGACGCCAAGGACGGCAGGGTCTGGGTGACGATTTCTGCGGCCGAAGCGGCGCCTCCAAACCGACCCAGGTCGGCGAGCAGCTCGCCGGCATTCTGGTAGCGTTTCTCGGGATTTCGCTTGAGGCAGCGGCGGAGGATGCGAAGGACCTCCGCCGGGACGTCGGACCGCAAGGTGTCCACCGGTGTGGGATCGGTGGTGGTTATGGCGAGGAGCACTGCCCGCTCGTGGTCAGCGGCAAAAGCCCGGCGGCCGGTGAGCATCTCGTAGAGCACGACCCCCAGGGCCCAGAGGTCGCTGCGCCCATCCACATCCTCGCCCTTGGCCTGCTCCGGCGACATGTAGGCCGGGGTACCCATCACCGCTCCGTCACGGGTGACCGCAGCCTCGCCGGCCAGCTTGGCGAGACCGAAGTCCACTACCTTGACCTGGTCCTGGTCGGTGATCAGGATGTTGGCCGGCTTGACGTCACGATGGACGACACCGTGCTGGTGGGCGGCCTGGAGCGCCTCGGCGATCTGGATGGCGAAGGCCAGCGCCTCGTCGGTCGGCAGCGGTCCCCTGCGGATGCGTTGTTTGAGGGTTTCGCCGGGACAGTAGGTCATGGCGATGAAGAGCTGGCCCTCGGGAGTCTCATCAATCTCATAGATGGTGCAGATGTGGGGGTGGTCGAGGGCCGAGCTGGCGCGCGCCTCACGGGTGAAGCGTTCCCTCAGCTCCTGGTCGCTGCTCCACTCGATGGGCAGGAACTTGAGGGCCACCTGCCGATCGAGGCGGGTGTCATCGGCGAGGTACACGACGCCCATCCCGCCGCCGCCCAGGCGCTCGAGAATGCGGTAGTGGGATACCGTCCCGCCGATCATCCCTCCTCCAATTTCGGCCACCGCCCCCCGATGGGACCGGCTTCAAGAACATGGGGAGGGGGTCGTCCGGGTCCCGCGGGGTAATCGCCACGACTCAGCGCACCTCGAAGCGCCTCATGCGAGGCCCGCCCTCCTGCCTTGCTCGTTTTTCGCCTCCACAGTGTACACCAAGGGTGGGTCTATTTTCGGGGGAAACCGCCGGACGGGCCCGAACCGGCACCTCAGAGAAGCGAAGGGACGGCGTCAGACCGTCCCGGTCGAGGTCGCCGGGGTGAACTGAACTGGTGCTGGGGCGATTTTCCCTCAGCGCCGGCCGGGCCCGCTCGAACGGTCGGTGGTGGGACGGCGGAAGGGGGCCGAGGGTTGACTTAACCCGCACTATTCATGAGGTCTCTACTGCGGCCGACGATGCAACGTCCCCCGCGGTGTTTTCTCGCCTCGGGGTGCTCGACGTACCGTCGAGTACGCCTCCGCTCCCCTCGGGTCGAAAACCCCGCTGGGCAAGTCACCTCGCCGCCCTCGCTACGACACCTCATGAATAATGCGGGTTAGCGGTGTACTCTTCGTGGCGAATGACCCGGGAGTTCTTCATCAACGCCGATTTCGACCTCAGCCTGCGCTCCGGCCGCGACCCCTCGGCCCAGGACGCCCGGGGCAGGCAGGCTGCGGAGCTGCCCATCCACCTCCTGCTCCTCGGATTTGGGGGGGACTCGGTGATCGTGCCGGAGGTTCCCCCCGAGGAATTTCTTACCTATCTGGAGCGCGTAGGCCTGGGGCGGCCCGCCGTGAGTGTCCAGCCCTCGATTCGCCATCACTCCCGTTTCAGCCCTTTCGGTTGGAACAGAGAAGCTGATCGCCTCAACCGGTCCTACCGGGAGCCCGCCCCCCACCCGCCGCTCGAGGTGGTGCGCCGGGTGAACGGACGACGCTTCGCCGCCGCCATCGAACGAGAGTGCTTCGACGACGACTCCCTGCTCGGCGAGTTCACCACCGTGGAGGCTCTCGAGTCATGCCTCGGCGCGAGGCCGTCCGATGAGAAGGGGTGGATCCTCAAGGCGGAGCACGGCAACGCGGGCCTCGGAAACAGGCGCCTGCGTTCACGCCGCCTGACGCCGGAGGATCGCGAGGTGACCCGCCGGTTGTTGGTCGAGGATGATTGCGTGCTTCTCGAGCCCTGGCGAAGGCGGCTTCTCGACCTCGCTGCGATCTTCGACGTGGATGAGACGGGGGAGGTGCGGGGATTCGATCTGCACCGGGTGGTGAACACCGCCGACGGAGCGTTCATCGGCGCCGTCTTCGAAAAGAAACCGCCCGCCCTGGAAAGGTGGCGGCCGATCATGCGCCGGGCATCGGGCGAAGTCGCCGGACGTCTTGCCGACGCCGGTTACTTCGGACCCGTCTGTCTCGACGCCTTTGTTTGGGACGACGGGGGGGAACACCGTCTGCGGCCGCTGGTCGATCTCAACGCGCGACTGCACGTCTCGACCTCTGCACTGCGACTGTGGCGCTCCTGGGGCGGTGACACGGTGGTTTATTGGCGCCTCTTCTCGACCCGCAAGCTGCGCCTGCCGGGTCGCTACGAAGAACTCGAGGCGGCCCTCGGCGCGGACGCCTTCGACCCCGGAACCCGTTGTGGAGTTCTCCTCACCTCACCCCTTCGGCTCGGCGAAAGGGAGCGACCGCCAGGACGGTTCGGGGTGCTGCTCGCAGGAAGGAGCCTCTTCGAAGTCGAGGCCATGGATCGCCGCCTGAGGGGAAGATTCGAGCGATGAGCGTGCGCGTTGCGGTCATCGTCGGGCCGACGGCCAGCGGCAAAACCCACCTCGGGGTCGAGGTGGCCCACGCGCTGGGCTCGGAGATCCTGTCCGCCGACTCGCGACAGGTTTACCGTGGACTCGACATCGGCACCGGAAAGGACCTCGACGAGTACGCCCGGGTCGATCCGCCGGTGCCCTGCCACTTGATCGACCTGGTCGACCCGGAGGAGATTTACACCCTCTTCCGCTACCAGCGGGACTGCTACAACGTGTTCTCCACCAAGACGCGCGAGGGCCGGTTCAGCGGCGGGGGGGTGCCCCTGATCATGGTTGGGGGGAGCGGCCTCTACGTCGAGGCGGTGGTGCGCGATTTCCGGATTGCCGATGTCCCGGAGAACGCCCCGCTGCGGGGGCGCCTCGAGGGCCGCACGCACGAGGAGCTTGCAGAGTTACTTGATCGGGAGGCGCCCGATCTGAAAGCCCGCACCGACCTTTCCAGCCGCCGGCGCCTGATCCGTGCGCTCGAGATCGCAGCCCACGGGCGCACCGCCCCTCTTCGATTCAGCGAGCAACCGGATTTCGACCGCCGCTTCACCGTCTTCGCTGTGCGGATCGGGCGGGCGGAGCTGCGCAGGCGGATCGGGGTCCGGTTGCGCAGCCGACTCGAGGGGGGAATGGTCGAGGAGGTGCAGGGCCTGCTCGATCGCGGCCTGCCCCCGCGCCGGCTCGAGGAGCTCGGTCTCGAGTATCGCGAGATCGCAGCCTACTTGGATGGGGCGAAATCCTACGAAACCATGACCGCCGACCTCGAAGCGGCGATCGGTCGCTTTGCCAAGCGCCAGCAGACCTGGTTTCGCGGGATGGAGCGGCGTGGGGTGTCGATCCAGTGGATCGATTCCAATGACGTGGAAACGGTGGTCGCTCAGTTCTGCGATCCGTAAGGGTCCTTCTTGTGGCGTCGAGGCGCGACGAGCCATATCTTGAGAGTTGAGGAATCGGAGGTGGGATATGGGGGCCAAATCTCCGGAAGAGCGGCAGCGGGGCGGCGTGGCGGCCGAGCCGGCAGAGTTCCGAATGCGCTTCCAGGAGCTGCTCCAACGTGCCGCCGCCCAGGCAGAGGTGGCGGAGGAGCCCGTCCCGGGGCCTTATCTTACGGTCTCGCGCGAGGCCAGTTCAGGCGGCGCCGAGGTAGCCCAGCGGGTGGGGCAGCTGCTCGAATGGACCGTTCTCGACCGCGAGCTGGTGCAGGACCTGGCAGAGCGGCTTGAGCTCGAGCCGGGGCTTCTCGAACTCATGGACGAGACCCGGGTCAACTGGTTCTCCGAAACCCTTCTCAACCTCTTCAACTCGCGCCTGGTGCTCCAGGACTCGTTCGTCTCGATGCTCACCCGGGGCATGGCGCTGGCGGCCTTCGAGGGGCGGGTCGTCATCGTCGGGCGGGCCGGCAACCTCGTGCTTCCCCCGGAGGGAGGGTTGCGGGTCAGGGTGGTGGCGCCCCGTAGGTTGCGCCTCGCGGCTCTGGCGGAGCGAGAGAGTCTCGACGAACGCGTCGCGGGTCGCCGCCTCGACGAGCTCGATGCGAGGCGCGTAAATTTCGTTCGGCGGCAATTTCACTGCGACCCGTCCGATCCGCGAAACTACGACATGGTGATCGACGTCGCCCGCTTCGGGATCGGTGGCGCCGCGGACCTCATCTGTCGCGCTCTCGAGCTCCGCGGGCTGATTGGGTGACGACCGATCCGCTCATTGTATGTCTTTAGTTGATCGCCAGGGGCTCGGTGAGGGTGAAGGGGGCGATCTCGGCATGAAAACTGGCGCCGCCCTCGGTGACCATCTCATAGCTGCCCTCCATCGTTCCGAAAGGGGTGGGCAGGGGGCAGAAGGAGGTGTACTCGAAGGACTCGCCGGGCGCCAGAAGCGGTTGCTTCCCGACGACCCCCGGACCACGCACCTCCTCCACCTGCCCGAGGGCGTCGGTGATGATCCAGTGCCGGTTGAGGAGCTTTACGGATTCGTGCCCGTGATTGGCGATGCGGATGCGGTAGGAGAAGAACCAACGGCCCTCCGCCGGCTGCGAGCGCTCCGGGATGAAGCTTGCCTGCACGCTGACCACCACGTCTTGGGTTGTAGCTTCCGAGCTCTCCATTCGACACCTCCGCTCGTGTCCGCTCCCAGGCGGCAACCCCTCGGCGGGGCCGGAGATTCCCTCGTGGACGCCGGACCGCCGAGAATCCCGGAATCAGGACGTCGGCGACCGGTTTCAACCATCCTGTGGGCTCCGGCATCTCAGAGGATGTGGAAACGGTGGCGACTCTTTGCCCGCATATCTCACCTGGTTTCGTCCCGAGGGCGGCGAGGTGCGGTACCCAGCGGCGTTTTCGATCCGAGGGGCGCGGAGGCGTACTCGACAGTACGTCGAGTACCCCGAGGCGAGAAAACATCGCTGGGTGCAGTGCATCGCCGGTCGCAGCAGAAAGCAGGTGAGATATGCGGGCTAGTGTGGATCGGGCGCGGGCAGGTGCGGCCATGAGCCTCGCCGGCGGTCCCCGGCCGACCGAAAGCTCTCTCGTTGAGCGGGCGGTCCGCGGTGAAGTGGGGGCCTTCGAGGAGCTCTACCGCGCCAATGTTGGGCGGGTCTATGCGCTCTGTCTGCGTATGGCGGGCGAACCGACCCTCGCCGAGGAGCTGGCCCAGGAGGCATTCGTACGGGCCTGGCAGAAGCTCGGTTCCTTCCGCGGCGCGAGCGCCTTTTCCACCTGGCTTCACCGGGTGACGGTCAACGTCGTGCTCGGACACCGGCGCAGCAGCGCCCGGCGCGAGGCGCGCGTGACCGTGGTCGGCGACGAACTGTCCTTGGACCGCAGGGTGCAGGAGGAGCGCCCCGGAGACACCGTCGATCTCGAAAGAGCGATCTCCTCGCTTCCCGAGGGTGCGCGCAGGATCTTCGTCCTCCACGACGTGGAAGGATTCCGACACCGGGAGATCGCCGACCTCGCGGGCATCGCGGTGGGAACCTCCAAGGCGCAGCTCCACCGAGCCCGCAAATTGTTACGAAAGGCGTTGTCGTCATGAAATGCCGGGATATCTTCGACAAGATCGACCTTTATCTGGATCACGCGCTGAGCGCGTCCGAATCGGATGCGATGCGCGCACACCTTGCGAGCTGCGCGAGCTGCGAACTGGAGGTGGAGGCGGCGCGCGAATTGCGCAACCGTGCCTTTGCGCTGCCGGGCTCGCTTGAACCGCCGCGCGACCTGTGGCCTGAAATCGCCGAAAGGATTGCCGAGGAGAAGATCGTCCGGGGGCGCTTTTCTCGCGTTCCTCGCCGCGCTCTCCTCGCCGCTGCGGCGCTATTCGTACTGGCGGGCTCGGTGGTGACCGCCTACCTGGTCGGGCGGGGGCAGGCGATACCGCCTGAAACCCGTCTTCGGGCTCCCGAAAGTGTGGCGTCCTCCGAGGTGGCCCGTGCCTCGATCCGCGGCTTGGAGATCGACTCCTGCGGGGCCCGCGCCGAGCTGCTCGATGCCCTGGAAGCCCGCCGCGCCGAGCTCACGCCCGAGACCTACGAGATGGTGATGGTCAATCTCGCGATCATTGACGACGCCATCATCCGCATCGATTCGGCCCTTGCTGAGCATCCGGGCAGCGGACGGCTGGCCCACCAGCTTGCAGTTGCCTATCGTCAACAGATCAATCTACTGGAGCGGGCGGTTCGTTTGCCCGCGGAAGTCTAGAGAAAAACGCCCAGTGTGTCCGGGCAAGGAGGTCATCATGAAGAAGTACGGAATGTTGTTAGCACTCGTGTTGGCGGTTGCGAGCGCCGCGTGGGCGGCCCAGCCTGTCAACGAAAGTCACCCCATCGCACCCGATGCCGAGGTGTGGGTGGAGAATCTCGCCGGCTCCCTGGTTTTCGAGGGCTGGGACAGTGCCATGGTGGAAGTTATCGGGACCCTCGGTGATGGAGTCGACCGCCTCGACATCGAGAGCGATGAAGACGGAATCGGAATCGAGGTGGTCTTCGACGAGGAATTCCACGGGCGGCAGATTGAGGCCACCGATCTCACGATCCGCCTGCCCTACGGTGTGAGCCTCGACGTCGAAACCGTCAGCGCCTCGATCTCGGTGTCCGGCATGACCGGAGACCTCGAGCTCGAGTCCGTGAGCGGAGTGATTAGGGTGGACGGCACTCCTGCGAGCCTCGATGCCGAGAGCGTGAGCGGCGGTGTGATCGTGGAGCTGGCGCCGGACGGGAGCGACCTGGCGTCGGTGAGCGGCCCCATCGAGATCGGCGGGGCCTCGGGCCACCTCGATGCGGAGAACGTCAGTGGCAACATCGTGATCGAGGGTGGGCGCCTCTATGGCGCCGACCTAGAAACCGTGTCCGGGAACATCACCTGCAGGGCAATCCCCGGGCCCAGCGGCGACGTCGATATGGAGACCATGAGCGGTACCATCACGCTTGTTGTCGATCCGGGCGCGGTGGCGTACTACGAGCTGAGCACCTTCTCGGGGAAGATTACGAACCAGATTGGACCCGAGGCGACGCGGACGAGCAAGTACACCCCCGGCAAAGAGTTGAGCTTCAACACCGGCTCGGGTGGTCCGCGCATTTCCCTGGAGAGCTTCAGCGGCACCATCAAGCTGCTGACCGAATAGGCCGAAATCTCTAATTGATCAACGGGGCGCGGCGATGGCCGCGCCCCTTTTCTGGCCCTGGGACCATCCCAAGCTCCGGAATTGCGCTGCTGGAAGGTGAAGCGACCTTCTGTCGTCGCGCTCCCCGAGAGAATGCCAGGCACCTCCGAAGAAGCGCGCCCAAGCGTGGGCACCATGATCCGATTCACCTGATCGCCTCCCCGCGCCGATAATTCCGAATTCCGAATTCCGAATTTAAGGTCCTGGGTTACCATGATGAGGAACCCCGATCAACGGGCGAGAGGAGGCTCCCCATGCGCAAGCAACTGGTGCTTACCGCCTCCGGGCGCGATCGCGTAGGGATCGTCGAGGAGATTACCGAGCTGATCCTGCGCTTCGACGGCAACGTCGAAGCCAGCCGCATGGTGCGCCTTGGCGGGGACTTCGCCATGCTCATATTCGTCACCGCACCGGAGGAGAAAATCGAGGCTCTCCGCAGCGCCGTCTCCGAGGTCCATTACGCCAAGTACGACGTGCAGACCCGTCTCACCGAGGTGTTGGATTCGGAGGAGACGGGCACTGTGCCCTGTGCCATCAATGTGCGCGGTGCCGATCACGTGGGCATCGTCCATCAGATCGCGCATTACCTCGGTCAGCAGGGAATCAACGTCGAGACCATGACCACCGAGGTGGTGGCGGCGCCGATGAGCGGGACCCCGCTGTTCACGATGTCGGCGGTGGTCCGGGTTCCGCCGCAGCTCGCCATCGACGACCTTCGCGAGGCTCTCGAGTATATCGGCGAGGAGGTCGGTGTCGACACAGAGATCTTCCCGCACGTGGACGAAGACTGAATTAATTCTCAATTCTTAATTTTGAATTCTCAATTAAGACCTGAGAATTAGTGAGTCAGTACGAGAACGGATCCGAGTCGGGTGAGGGTACGTCCGTGGGCGGGGTCCCCTCGCCGGCGGACTCGGTTTTGGGGGCCTTCTTGCGGGGGCGGCGTGGGCGCCGGCGTCGGGGCTTGGTGGCGGACTTCGCCTCCTCGCCCGAATCCGCGGGCTGGGATTCGGTTTCTTGGCGAGTCGCGGGACCCTCTTCCGACGCTGTCCGCGGCACGCCCTCCTCGCCGGCCGCGGCGGCGGTGGTGGGCTTCTTTCGCCTGCGTCCGCCGCGGCGTCGTCGGCTCGGCTTCTTGGTTGCAGTTTCATCGCTGTGGGGGGTATCGGTCCCGGCGGGAGTCGTATCGACTTCGGATCGGTCCTCCGCCTCCCCAGCCTTGGCTTCCTGCGTCGCGATTACGGCAGAATTGCCGGAGGCGGGCTTCTTCCTTCTCCGTCCACCACGGCTGCGCCGACGGGGCTTCCCCTTTTCTGCGGGAGATCTGGTGTCCTCCGCCGGTTCGGCCGAGGCCGGCATGTCGTCGGTCTGTGACGGTTTGGCCTTCGAGCGCCCGGCCGACCCGCCTTCCACACCCTCGGCGAGATCGGCCGCGCTCACCGCCGGCTCGTTCTGGGTTTCCTCGTCGGTTTTTCGTGGGCGCCACTCCACCCGTTCCTCGGAACGGTGGATGCCTGCGGCCGCGACGATCTCCACCCGGATGTCGAACTCACGCTCGAGGGCAGCCAGCTCCTGGCGTCGGTCGTTCTGCAGGGCGTCGGCGAGCTCCGGGTGGAGCTCGATGCGGACACCGCCCAGGCTCCCGGTGACGGCCCGCGTTTCAATCCGGCGCAGCAGGTTGAGGCCCACCAGTTCCGGGCTGGCGATGTTGCCGGTACCGCTGCAGGTGGGGCATGGGCGGTGAGTCCGAAGTTGGAGCGCCTTTTTGAGGCGCTGACGGTTGATCTCCAGCAGGCCGTTATCGGACAGGCGAGTCACAAAGGTCCGCGCCTTGTCGTCCTTCAGCGAGTCGCGCATGGTCTTCTCGACCTCACGGCGATGCTTGGAAGAGCGCATGTCGATGAAGTCGACGACCATCAGGCCGCCGATATCACGCATCCGGAGCTGCCGCGCAACCTCCCGCGCCGCCTCCATGTTGGTCGCGTAGGCAGTCTCTTCCTGGCTGCCACCGCGGGTGGCCCGGCCCGAGTTGACATCGATGGCGGTCAAAGCCTCGGTGCCGTCGATGACGATGGAACCCCCGCTGGGCAGCCCGATCTTGCGCTGATAGATGCGATCGATCTGGTCCTCGACCTGATAGCGGCTGAAGAGCGGCATGCGGTCGGAATAACGGACGAGACGGTTTCCGGCGCGGGGCATGAAGGTGCGCATGTAGCCGCGGGCCTTGGCGTAGGCCTCGTCGTCATCGACCAGGACCTCCTTGATCGAGTTGTCGAGACTGTCTCGCAGCGCCTGGACGATGAGGTCCTGGTCGCTGTAGAGCAGTCGCGGCCCCTTACCGATGGTCGACTCCTCGCGGATCTTTTTCCACAGCCGGAGGAGGGCGTTGAGGTCCCGGTTGAGGGTCTTCTGCGGTTGGTCGAGGGCGTTGGTGCGAAGGATCACGCCGCAGCCCTCTGGGAGCTCGAGCCTGGCTACCCGGTCCTTGACGGCCTGCCGCTCCTCATCCTCGGCCTTGCGCGAGACACCACGAACATCGTCAAAGGGCATCAGCACAAGGTACCGCCCGGCGATGCTGATGTTGGTGG
>DAOWFV010000035.1 GCA_030637805.1 Acidobacteriota bacterium
CGCGTACATCCGCCGCGGTGATCGAGTCGGCGAGCGAACAGCCCGCCTCGAGATCGGGGATGAGAACCGTGCGGTTCGGATTCAGCACCTTGGCGGTCTCGGCCATGAAGTGCACGCCACAGAGCACGATCACGTCCGCATCGGCCTCGGCCGCCCGCCGGGCGAGGGCGAGGGAGTCGCCCTTGATATCTGCCACCCCGTGGAATATCTGCGGGGTCTGGTAGTTGTGGGCCAGAATCACCGCGTTGCGTTCGCGCTTGAGATGCTCGATCTCGACGATCAGTGGTGCATACGCGGCCCACTCCACCTCCGGAATGAGGTTGCGGACCTTCGCGTAAAGGTGGTTGGTGGCGGCCAGCGCATCGGCAAGGCCAGCGCTCCTGCGCTCGATGGTCGGAGTCGTTATGGCAGACACCGCGTCTCCTTTATGCTCAACTTGAGCATTATCGATACTCAATAAACGACCGGAGCTCCGGCCTCATACTTATACTAATGCTGAGCATATCGGATGTCAAGGGGCAATTTGCGGCTCGGAAGCCGCGAATTGCAGGGGCGAACGGCTCAGTGGCGGGCGCCGGGGAGGCCGACGCCGGGGGCCGGGCGTTCGAGCAGGACCTCGCGACGGAAGCGGAAGCGCTCGGCCGGTCGGCCGCCGGTGAGGTGCTCATGTCGCCCGGTTCCCTCCACCAGCCCCCCCTGCTCGACCAGGCGGCGGAAGTTCTGCTTGTGGAGACCCACCCCGGCCAGCGCCTCTACCGCCTGCTGCAACTGCAGGAGGGTGAAGGTCGAGGGCATGAGTTCGAAGACCACCGGCCGGTAGCGGATCTTGGCGCGGATCCGCCCCAGCGCCGTGGCCAGGATCCGGCGATGGTCGAAGGCCATCTCGAGACCGAGACCTCGGTGGATCTCGGGATTTGTCGAACCCTCCCTCAGCGGTTCGCGGTCACGAATCGACTCCGCCACCAGGCCCAACTCGAAGAGCAGTTCATAGCGCTCCAGGACCCGTTCACCGTCCCACGGGCTGTCCTCGAGCCCGAAGCTCACCCCCGCCCGCACTCGCCGGTGGAGGCGGTCTTCGGGATCCGGGCCGGCGTCGATCCAGCGGGTCAGCGCCTGCGCAATGTGCTCGTCGATCACCTGCGGCCGGCCTCCCCGCCAATCCTCCCATGGGAGAAAGCGGTAAACCGATCGCCAGCGCGCGCCGAGCCCGTCCGCCGGCTCGCTCTCCCGCACCAGGGCAATGTACGCGGCCGACACCACCCGCGGACCGCCTCCCAGCTCCCGCGGGTCCCGATCGCGATCGCCGAAGGTGTAGAGCTGCTCTACATATCCGAGCTCGAGGCCCGCGTAGGCGCACACCCAGCGCCGCAGGGCGAGCTCCAGGGTGCGGTCGCCCTCCGGGTCGAGGGGCCCGGTGGGAAGGGCCTCGAGCAGGCGCTGTCCTTCTCCCCCCCCTGCCCGGGTGCCGCCTTCGATGGGCGTGTCCTCGGGAAGCGACACGGTGAGCACCCGCGGCTGCCCGTCGGTGAGGGCGATGATCACCGCGTTGAGGCCGACGACGATCGAAGGGGGGGATGTGGTCACGGGATCATGGTGCGGCCTGAGAGCATGAATTGCAAATGGTTGCCGGGACACCCTAGGTTAGTTTTGAGTTTTTAGTTCTTAGTTTTGAGTTCACGGCGCGCGATAAGGTCGAGTTGCTCGAGCACGCTGCCCGCGTTAGGGCGCGATGAACGGGACGACAGAAGGTCGCGTATCTTATCGGAAGCGTGAATCCGGAGCTTCGGGACGCGAAAACTCAAAACTAAAAACTCAAAACTCAAAACTTCCCCACGCGGGTAGAATGGTCATCCTCGGAAGGAGGCGGGATGAGTCCGAATCAAATCATCGAGATCGAGGGCGTCGAGCTGCACTTGGCGCGACCGGTGCGGGAGATTCCGCCCTGGATCGGTCAGCGCGAGGTGCTCTTGCAGCTTCTGGCGGCGTGGTCCCTGTTTTCAGAAGACGACCTTCCGCTCAACCCACGCCTTCTGGGCAAGCCGGGGGTCGGCAAGACCACTCTGGCCTGTGCGGCGGCCCGCGAGCTCGAACGCGAGATCTACATCGTCCAGGCCACCACCGACACCCGTCCGGAGGACCTGCTGGTGACGCCGGTCCTGGACCCTTCGGGAGGGGTACGCTACATGGCCTCACCCCTGGTCACCGCCATGGTGCGGGGCGGCGTCTGCATCCTCGATGAAGGCAACCGCATGTCGGAGAGGTCGTGGGCCTCCCTGGCGCCCCTGCTCGATCACCGTCGCAGCGTCGACAGCGTGGTTGCCGGCATCACGGTGAACGCCGACGACGACTTCCGTTTCGTCACCACCATGAACGAGGACGCCTCCACCTACGAGGTGCCCGAGTACATCCACTCGAGGCTGATGCCGCAGATCACCATCGACTTCCCCGAGGAGGACGAGGAGCGCGAGATCCTGCGTATCCAAGTCGGTGGGGTGGAGGACGAGGTGCTGGAGTACGTGCTCTCTTTCCTGCGAACCGCCCACCTCGCCGATCTCCGCTACTCGGTGCGCGACGGGATCAACGTCGCCCGCTATGCCATGAAGGTGCTGCGCCGCGGTGAGGCCGGCGACGCAGCCCACGCGGTCGACGCCGCCCTGCACCTCGCCCTGGGCGAGGAGGAAGCTGAACCCTTCCGCCTCGCCTGAAGGCGAGGCGGAAAATTCGGAAGTCGGAATTTTGAATTCGGAATTACTCACACCCTCCCACGGAATCCACACCGACGGTGAGAGATCATTCCGAATTCCGAATTCGTAGAGTCCCGGTCGCGGGGGCCAGATGAGCGTGCTCGACCTCGACGTCGTTGCTCCCGAGGCCGTTCCCGGCATCCGCGTGATGCCGATGCTCCACGAACGGGTCGACCTGGCGCCGGTGGTGCGCGCGGTGCTCACCGCAGTCGATCCGGCCGCGGTGGCGGTGGAGCTGCCGACGACCCTCGCGGACGCCGCTGAAAAAGCGGTGGCGCGACTGCCGAAGATCTCGGTGGTTATCTCCGAGGAGCCGGGCGAGGACGCCCTGGTCTGGGTGGTAACCCCGGGCGACCCGCTGGTGGAAGGCATGCGCTGGGCAGCCGAGCACAACCGCGAGTTGGTTCTGATCGACCCGGACGTGCGCTACCGCCACCGCCGCCACGATCCCCTCCCCGATCCCCATGCCCTCCACGAGCTGGGCGCGGAGCGCTACCTCGAGTTGGTCCGCCGCCTGGCGGGTGAGGCCCCCCACGACGACACCGACACCCTCCGCGAACGCGGCATGGCTCATCACCTGCGCGTCGCTCACGAAAGTGTCGGAAACACGATTCTGTGCCTCGTCGGGGCCTCCCATGCGGACCGGCTCGCCAGCTGTCTGACGGGGCCCACCGCTCCCCCTCTCGCTCGCCAATACCGCAGTCGAGTGCTCCTCCGCAACCTGCACCCTGAGAGCCTGACCGCCGTCCTCCCGGACCCGCCGCTGGCACACGCGGTCTTCGAGATCTTGCGCAACGGAACCACCCCGTCGGCGCCGGAGCTTGCCGACACCGTCTCGCCCAGGCTGGAGCTACCCCACAGCGGGCTGACGGTGATCAGCGGCGGAAAGGACGAGGACCGGGCCCGGCGCACGCGAGCGGTGGCCGCCTTCGCCTCTGGCCACGGAAACCGGAACGATCCGGATGGCAATCTCGTTCCCGATCGCGCCGCCCTTGCAGGCGTGGTGTGGCGCGTGGGCGCCGCCTCCTACAGAGAGCAGACCCGATACGACATCGCTCCATGGCAGCGGCGCCTGTACTTCGACTTCGCCCGCCGGCACGCCCGCATCCAGGGGCGGCTGGCGGCGGGTCTTTACGAATGGGTGGTGGCGGCGCGTGGAGTGGGCGACGACAACCTCGCCTGGGAGATCTTCGACGTCGCGCGCTGCTACCCCTGGCAGGAGGAGGAGGCCGAACTGGAAACAGCCCGCGTCGACGGCGAGATGCTCGATCTCGGAACCCGAACCGTGCGCTTCCGCCGGCGTTTCTTCAGGGTCAAGCAGCGACCCATAGCGGTTCCGGTCCGCAGGCGGCCCACCCCCGATGAGCCCGGAGAGTGGCTGCGCGCCTTCTCAGGCGACAGCATCTGCTCCTACCCTCCGGAAGACCTGGTGGTCGAGGACTGGGGGAGGTACCTCAAGACCAAGGCGATCTCGGTTCTCAGCGCCGAGCGTTCACATTCCGAGCCCTTCACCACCAGCATGCTCGACGGCATCGATTTACGAGAGACCCTA
>DAOWFV010000080.1 GCA_030637805.1 Acidobacteriota bacterium
CCGGCCAGGTGGGCGGCCATGCCCGCAGCGCAGATGAAGACCCGGCAGCCCTGGGCCTCCGCCGTCCGCACGAGATCGACCGTTCGTCCAGGCGTGCGGTGCGCCGATGTCACATGCACCCCGAACTCGAGACCGAGCCGGCGCAGTACATCTGCGGCCCCTTGTAAGTGTTTCCAGTCGCTGGCCGAGCCCATCAGAATGACGACCTCACGGTCTGCCATCGGAGCTCCCGAGGGTGCGCAGCGTGTCCCTTCCGATGTCGGATCGATACCACATCCCGTCGAACTGGATCTTGTGAACCCCGCCGTAGGCCACCTCAAGCGCTTCGAGAAGGGTGGCGCCCCGGCCGCAGACCGAGAGCACCCGCCCCCCCGCGGTGAGCAAACGGCCTCCCTCGCTGCGGGTGCCCGCGTGGTAGACGGTCACGCCGGGCAAAGCCAGCGCTTCGTCGACCCCGGTGATTTCGTCGCCCTTCCGTGGACCGGCAGGATAACCCTTCGATGCCAGCACCACGCACGCAACCGCCTCCTTCCGCCACTCGAGGGTCCTGGTGTCGAGGGCGCCATCGGCGGCGTCTCGGGCGATTTCCGCCAGGTTGTCGTCCAGCCGGAGGAGTATGGCCTGGGTCTCGGGATCGCCGAAACGACAGTTGAACTCAAGCACTTGAGGGCCGGCAGTGGTCATCATCAGTCCGACATAGAGGACCCCGCGGTACTCCCGGCCCTCCGCAGCCATGCCCTCGATCGTCGGCCGCACGATCGTGTCGAGAATCAATCGACTGGTCCCCGGCGGTATCACCAGCGCGGGCGAGTGGGCGCCCATGCCGCCGGTGTTGGGTCCCTCGTCGCCGTCCCCGGCCCGCTTGTAGTCGTGGGATGTCGCGATCGGCACCACTTCGGAGCCGTCGCTGATCACCATGTAGGAGACCTCGTTTCCGACCAGACACTCCTCCACCAGCACCTTGTCGCCGGCGTCGCCGAAGCGCCGCTGGACAAAGAAGGCATCGAGCGCCTCTTCGAGATCGTCCTTGGTGCGGACGATCAGCACCCCTTTGCCGGCCGCAAGACCATCCGCCTTGAAGACCGCCGGTAGTCCAATCTTGTGCGCAGCCGCAGCCGCCTCGTCCCGGTTTCGAACGACCACGGCATCGCCGGTGGGAATGCCGTGCCGTTGGCAAAACTCCTTGGCGAAGACCTTGCTGGCCTCGATCTCGGCGGCATCCCTGCTTGGACCGAACAGGCGTAGGCCACGGCGCTCGAACTCTTCCCCGATGCCCAGCACAAGGGGCAGCTCCGGGCCGACGATGGTGAGATCGATCCGCAGATCGGAGGCTGCCTCGGCCACTCCGGGAAGGTCGTCCGCCACCACCGGCAGGAGGTCCGCAGCTTGGGCGATGCCCGGATTGCCGGGGGCGGCAAAGACCTCGCTCACCCCGTTTGAGCGTCGCAGGGCGTGGACGATGGCGTGCTCGCGGGCACCGGAGCCGAGAACGAGAACCCGCATACCCCGCTCAGCCCCGCGCCTGGAGAAGCGTGAGAAAGGCGGTTTGCACGATATCGGCCGCCGAGCACCCCCTGCTGAGGTCGTTGGCCGGTTTGGCAAGACCCTGCATCAGAGGCCCGAGCGCCCGCGCGCCGCCGAGGCGTTCCACCGCTTTGTACGTGATGTTTCCGGAATCGAGATTCGGGAAGACCAGCACGTTGGCCCGCCCAGCCACCGCCGAGCCCGGCGCCTTTTTCTCCCCGATGCGCGGCACCAGCGCCGCGTCGAGCTGGAGCTCACCATCGAACGAAAATCCCGGATCTCGACGTGCAAGCTCACGGCGTGCTGCCTCGACCTTCTCCACCATCGGGTGGCTGGCGGATCCTTTGCTGGAGAAGGAGAGCAGGGCCACACGGGGTTCGCCGCCGACGATGGAGCGAAAGGTGGCGGCAGCGGAAATCGCGATCTCCGCGAGCTGTCCAGGATCAGGGTCGGGCATGACCGCGCAGTCGGCGAAGACCATCACGCCGTCCGAGCCCCATTCCGGATCGGGATGGATCATTACGAAGGCCGAGCTGATGGTCCGCAGACCTTTACCGGGACCGATGCAGTGAAGCGCCGCGCGTACGGTGTCCGCAGTCGTCCGTACCGCACCACCGATCGAGCCGTCCGCGCCGCCGGTAGCCACCAGGAGAGAGGAGAAGTAAAGGGGGTCTAATACTGCTTGGCGAGCCTCCTCCGAAGACATCCCCTTGTGGGCGCGGCGTTCGTGCAGGAAGACCGCGAGCTCGTCCCGACGCGGATCCTCGGCCGGGTCCGTCACCTCCACGCCCCGTCTTTCGAGGTCATCGTGCGCCTCCTCCCGGGACGAGGCCGGACAGAGGAGGGTAACCTTGCAGCCTCCGCTCTCGGCGAGCGTCAGGGCCGCCTCAATCACCCGCGGATCGTCGCCCTCCGCAAGAGCGACTCGACCGCCGAGGGAAGCCGCTCGTGCTTCGAGCTCGTCGAGAAACTGCAAAACTCCTCCAAGCCCACATTGTACCCCAACGATGCCGTGATCGGTCGGGAAGCAGCGGTGCCACGAGATGGTTATACAGCCCGACGTTCTCCGCTGGAGGTACAATGCGCATCGCATCCGATATCACACGTTTGATCGGGAACACCCCCCTGGTTCGGCTCAACCATCTGGCCGCAGGTCTTCACGGGAAGGTGGTCGCCAAGCTCGAGTTCTTCAACCCGGCGCACTCGGTGAAGGACCGTATCGGCCTTGCCATGGTCGAGGCCCTCGAACGCGAGGGCAGGCTCAAACCCGGTGTTTCGACCATCATCGAGCCAACCTCTGGCAACACCGGGATCGCGCTGGCCATGGTAGCGGCCGCACGGGGTTACCGCTGTGTCGTCACCATGCCCGAATCGATGTCCATCGAGCGCCGAAGGGTACTCGATCTGCTCGGGGCGGAGATCCATCTCACCCCAGCCGCCGAGGGGATGAACGGCGCCGCAGCCCGCGCCCGTGAGCTGCTGGAGGAGATCCCGGATGCGGTGATTCCTCAGCAGTTTTCCAACCCGGCCAACCCCGAGGTTCACGCCACCACCACCGCCGAGGAACTGTGGCAGGACACCGATGGAAAGCTGGACGTATTCGTGGCCGGGGTTGGAACCGGCGGCACTCTCACCGGCGTCGGGCGGGTGTGGCGCCGACGAAAACCGGAACTGCACATCGTCGCCGTGGAGCCTGTGGATTCCCCGGTTCTCTCCGGGGGTGAGCCGGGTTCCCACAAAATCCAGGGAATCGGCGCCGGTTTCGTGCCTGAAAATCTCGACGTCTCACTCATCGATGAGGTGGTTACGGTGGACAACGGCCAGGCCTTTTCCACCGCCAAACGGCTCGCGCGGGAGGAGGGAATTCTCGCAGGCATCTCAACGGGAGCCGCCTGTGCCGCCGCCCTCGAGGTTGCGGCTCGCGCCGAGATGGCGGGTAAGCTGATCGTCTTCATCGCCCCGTCCACGGCCGAGCGATACATTTCAACGGATTTGTTTGCAGACCTCTGAGTTAAAAAGTCGAGTGCTGGGAGTCGAGAAATGGGCCGTCACACCGGAAGACGGACCCAGAGTGGCTGCGGGTCGATGCTCAACTCAACGGGCAGGTTGCCGACAACATCGCCGTCTATCTGGTAGGGGACCTCGCCGCCCGGTGTGGCCGGGGCGAGAAAAACCCTGTCCGCGAGCTCTCGAGAAACGTCGTCGCGGGAGAGGTGACGGCCGGCGGGAACGCCGAGCAGGAAGGCTAGCGCCGGCCGGCGGCCGATGCTCTTCTGTACGACGACCTCGAAATCGTCGCGGAACGGATCAGCTCCGGGCGTGACCCTGTGGCGGCCCGCATAGCAGCGGGACTTGCCGACCACAACCCACCCCGCCTCGACGGTCTTGCCGCCGAGGATAACGCTCATCCGCGGAAGCGGATCTCCCCTGACCGTCTCGAGCGCCGCCTGGAGGATCACGCCCGCCCGCCCGCCGAGCCGTTTGAAGGTCGGCGCCAGGTGCTCCAAGACGTGCGAATCCGGACCGGCGGAGAGCATGAGCAACACGATGTCATCACGGTCGCTCCTCCCGACCCGCATTGGACGGTC
>DAOWFV010000086.1 GCA_030637805.1 Acidobacteriota bacterium
AGCCGGGAGGTGAAGAGCGTCGAGTGGCTCGGGCCGGTGATCGGGATGTGGGCGTAGGCCCGCCTGAAGGTCACGCCCCGCGCCGCCAGGGCGTCGATGTTCGGAGTCGGCGCCTCCCCGCCGTAGACTCCCACATGGTCGGCCCGCAGCGTGTCGACGACAATCAGCAGCACGTTGCTGATCAAATCGACCCGGCCGTCACCGGCAAAGAGCCGCGGTCGGTGCAGCACCAGCGATCCTGCGCCCATCTGTCCGTCAGGCCCAGCGGGCGAACCGAAAACGATCTCGAGCTGACCCTCGCCCTCGTCGAGCCGGTAGGTCCAGCTTCTGCCCTTCATCCGGCCAACCGTTCCCGAGAAGAGCTGTCGCGGTGGCGCCTCCCCACGGCGGGTCCAGATGAGGGCCTCGGAACCGGCGCCGCTCTCCGCTTCGTCGGAGACCGGACCGAGGTCGAGCACCACCTCGCCCTCCGCCATCACAATGTACGACAGTCCGACGCCCCGGGGAATGACCAGAACGTCCTCCCGCACTTCGGGCCGTCTCTTTCCGGTAACCCCTTCAACCGCCACGGGCGCCCCTCGAAAGCCGATGGAGTCGAACGCCGCCGCGAGGGTGCGGCGATCGCCGGATCCCCCCGGTAAATCGGCCGGCTGCTGAGCATAGGCGAAAGCGAGGTCGATCCGGTTCCTGCCGGGCAGCAGCACGCCATCCGGAACCCCTACGGAATACTCTGCCTGTTTGTTCTTCAACCTCAAGGACCCGAGAACGGTCCCGTTGATCCGCACCTCGACGAGCTGCGGCGGCGCTCCTTCCCACGTAAACGGCCAGCAGCGCAGCTCGAGGGCCTTGTAGTCCGTGCGCAGGAGAAAGGTGTCGAGAGTCGCGTTTGGGGCCACGGCCCACACGAAGGTCTTCCCGGAGTCGGGAATAACCTCGGGCCCACCCCAGCCAGAAGCCAGATATTGCCCGGATGAGGGAGTGCCGAGGTCAAGGGAGGCGACCTCGTGGAACACCCGCGCGGACGGCAACCTCTCAGCGAAATCGAAGACGGGCCGCATCGCTTCGAGATCGACCTCATCCGGGGGCAGCCCGGCCTCACCGCACCCCCAAGTCGCGAGGGCGACTCCAACAAGCAGAGTCCCAGCTCCAAGTAGACCTCTCATGGCGAGGCAGTGTACCGCCGCCTGCACCGGGAGTCAGTCCTGCTCAGGCGCCGAAATGTAACCCTCGCGCTCGAGGTAGAGCAGCACCTCGCGGGTCGCCTCCGCCGGGGTGATGGACGAGGTGTCGATCACTACCTCCGCGTCGGCCGGCTCCTCGTAGGGATCGGAAATACCGGTGAACTCCTTGATGATGCCGGCCCTGGCCTTGGCGTACATGCCCTTTCGGTCGCGCGCCTCGCAGACCTCGAGGGGGGTCGAGACGTGCACCAGCACGAACCCGCCACAGCGCTGCGACATCTCGCGCACATCGCGCCGCACAACGTCGTAGGGTGCGATCGGGGCGCAGATGGCCACACCGCCGGCACGGGTGATCTCGCCGGCAACGAACCCGATTCGGCGAATGTTGAGATCGCGGTGCTCCTTGGAGAAGCCCAGCTCGGACGAGAGGCTTTTGCGCACCAGATCACCGTCGAGGAGGGTGACCCCTCGCCCTCCGAGCTCGAGCAGCTTGACGCGGAGAGCGTTGCCAATCGTCGACTTGCCGGAACCCGAAAGGCCGGTGAAGAAGACGGTGAACCCCTGGGTTCCGCGCTTCGGATGTGTACGCTGCAGCTCCCGGGCTACCGCCGGGTAGGTGAACCACTCGGGAATCTCCCGCCCGTCGTCGAGACGTCGGCGAATCTCCCCGGCGTCGAGCCGCAACACCCGCCCGTCCTCGGGGACTTCGTCCAATTTCACGTGTCGTTTGCGGTGCTCGAGATAGACCATCTCCTCGGCCCGGATCATCTCCACCCCGAGCTCTTCCGCGTGCTCGGCCGCGATCGCCGCCGCCTCCTCGGGTCCGTACGACGGAAAGCCGGAGGTCTCGAGCACCGATCCCGCACCGTCGAAGTCCACCATCAGGTGGCTGCAGCCGTGGTTCTTGTGAACGATGGCGTGCAGCAGGGCCTCCTTCGGCCCCCCGCCGCGCACCGCCAGGGGAAGGAGGTTGAGCCGCGCCATGAACTTGGGATAGTGGGGCATCAGCGCCTGGTAGCAGCGCACGCGGGTGTAGTGGTCGACGTCTCCCGGCCGATTGAGGCCAACCACCGGGTGAATGAGCAGGCTGGCGCCTGCCTCCTGCGCCGCCTCGATCATCATCGCATGTTGGCTGCGGTGTATTGTGCGATGGGTCTGGAAGGCGAGCACTCGGCGCCAGCCCAGGCGCTTGAACTTGCGCCTCAGCTCGAGAGGCGTCAGGCGCAGCTCACGGTAGTCGTAGTGGACCGGGAGCTGCAGCCCTTCGACCCGTCCCGCCACCGCCCATTGGTGGGTCCGTTGCAGGTGCTGCGCCACCCCTGGGTGCGAGGCATCGTCGGTCCCGAAGAGAGAGCTCACCTCGTCCTTACGATCCGGCTGCCACAGCTCGTCAACGTGGAGCACCGCGATCATCACTCCCTCTTCGTCCCGCAACGCCAGGCGGTCCCCATTCGCAAGGCTCTCCGCGAGCTTGGCCGGGACATCGAGGGTCACGGGCAGCGGCCACAGAGTGCCGTCGGCGAGATGCATCCCGGCGCAGACCGACTCGTACTCCGCCGACCCCATAAAGCCTTCCAGAGGCGAGTAGCCTCCGTTGAGGAGCAGCTCGAGGTCGCACAGCTGCCGCTGGTCGAGGTCGACCGAAGGCCAGTCACGGGACTGTTCCCGAATCTCGGCCGCGCGCTCCTCCTCCACCAGCAAGTCGACGAGATGGGATCCGTGGGGAGCTATCAGATTGTCCAAGGTTTTCTCCGTTTTCTTCTAACGCGCCGCGCGGCGAGGGATTGTAACCCGTGAGAACGGAGAAGTATAGGGTTGTCCCCTGTCTTGCCCTCTCTGCGCTAGTCCTTTTTTCTCGGCCCGAGCCCAAGGGCACGAGCCGAGAAAAAACCTACGACATCACCGGCAATCTCCACGTCGGCGTATATTCGAAGATCAGCCGGGTCTGGATGTGGTCCACCTCGGGACGGGTCGTGAACGAGTCGAGGGCGAGGTCGCGCAGATGGTCCGAGTCCCGAACCGCAACGTGAACCAGGAAGTCGTCCCCGCCTGTCACGTGAAAGACGCTCCGCACCTCGGGGAGCTCCACCACGTACGCCCGGAAGGAGTCCACCAGCTCCCGCGAGTGGAGGCGCAGCCGCACCGCGATCATCGCCTCCAGCCCCACTCCGAGCGACCCCGGAGCGACATCGGCATGAAAGCCGCGCAGCACTCCCAGGCGCGCCAGACGGCGGACCCGCTCGAGGCAGGTGGAAGGCGCTACCTCAACCATCTCGGCGAGGCGGTTGTTGGCGACTCGAGCATTCTTTTGTAGAACCGCCAGGATGGCGAAGTCGATTCGGTCGAGTTCGTCTGAACTTTTCATAATGTGAATTATATTCGATTTCTTGATTTAGACAGGAATCATCTTCTAAACTTCGCACTGGAAAGGAATATTCAACCAATTGCGATGGGCGCTCAGCTGTTCTCGGCTCCCATTGCACGAACGCGAGGAGGTCCCATGAAATTCGAGCTTCTCTCAGGTAGTGATCTTCAGGCCATCGATGCCCTCAAGGAACACTACGGGGGCGCGCAGACGATCGTGGACAGTATTCGCCAGAAACGGGACCTCGAGACCCGCAAGCAGATCCTCGCCGAAAAGGGCTACGGCGGGATGATCGAGGACGCCGAGCGCCTGGTCCAGCAGTTCTCCAGGATCGGGGACTTCGAGCGTGCGCTCTCACCAACCTACCGCGACGACTTCGGCACCGCCACCGCCCAGGTCTCGGGCTTCCAGGGCGCCCGGGTCACCCATCGCGCGATGCAGCGGATGGCCGAAAGTGCCGGCACCGACGAACCGTGCTGGACGCCCTCGGAGTTCATCTCGGTGGTCGCCCTCACCGAGCACTACGTCTACTCGGGCGACCTCATGGCTACCCTGACCATGGCCGAAAACATCATGCAGGCATCGAAGTTTTGCAGCACCAACTTGATCGGAACACCGCTGCCCGCAAGCCGCTTCCAGACACTCGAGGGGGTCACGGGCAAGACCTTCGAGACGACCGACATCGGCGACGGCATGGCCCAGATCATCCTCAAGAACATGGGCACCGCCTTCGGTAACCTCGGCGGCGTCGAGGTCGCCAACGACAACCACCTGGTCTACCTCGACGGCATCACCCGCGCCGCCCTCGAGACCGGTGGGGACTTTTTCCTCAACCCCTCCTGGTCCTCGATCATCGCCGCCTGCTACTTCGGACGCGACATCCCCAACCTCCACTTCAAGATCTCGATGCTGCTCTCGACCCAGAACCTGATGCAGTTCCGCATGCTCATGAACATCATGAGCGAGTACCTGCGCGACGATCAGACAACGCCGATCTACGAGGTCAACATCGGCAACGGAGTGTCGCCGGAGACCTTCATTCTCTGCGCCGAGGAGCTCGACCGCAGCGGCATCAAGGGCGTGAGCCTGGCGGCACACCTGCGCATCAACCCCGACCTCGGAATGCCCGACTTCGATTGGACCGACAACGCCTTCAAGGTATTGGAGAGCGGTACCGACCTGACCTTCAAGTACGAGTCGGACGGCACCGCCCGCGAGCTCGACACCATGGCGGCGTACTTTCTGCCTGACGACGAACGCGACGCGGCAGCCGAGAAGATCGGCGATGTCATTTACTACAAGGCGTTTCGCGCCTCCAAGGACGGACGGGAGATGATGCGGCGGGGCATCCGGACTCGGTTCGGTGGCGCGTCGTACTGAGCGCCGGTACCCGAGGTGTTCGGGGAGATTTTTCGGTGATGAGAAATAGGCCTACGAGGCTCTGTGCAGAGGAGAAGAGGAGAAGAG